>PMUF01000426.1 GCA_003167015.1 Chitinophagaceae bacterium
CGACGACAATGACATCATTGAGGCTGGAAGAAACAGGGTTTACCACCAGGACCACATCGAGGGAGGAACGTTGCCCGACCGGTATGCTTTGCCGGATATAGCCGACATACGAAAAAACAAGGCGGCTGTTCTCGGGTACGCTGATCTCATATTCGCCGTTGGCATTCGTAGTGACAGCCGTTTTCGACCCTTCTACTCCGACGGTAACGCCGGACAGGGGCTGTCCTTTCTCGTCCGTGATCCTTCCTTTTACCGGCATATTTCGTACCTCGGCGCCGCGGAGCGTCAGGACGACCAGCTCCTCATTCAGCACCTGGTATTGCAGGTCCGTATTGACCAGCACTTTCTGCAGCACTTCCAGCACGCCTTCATCCCTGGCCGTCAGGCTGATCTCTTTGCCGACCGGCAGCATTTCATTGCTATACAGGAGATGTATCTTTCCTTTTTTCTGCAGCAGGGTAAGAACCTTCCGGAATTCCATGTTCTTAATCTCCAGGCTTATCTTATTATCCTGGGAATATCCCTTTGCGGAGACTTTCAGGCAGAGGGCAAAAATAAAAAAAAAGGCCCATTTGAACATAAGCAGCAGTCTTTGTTGGGTAATGGCACGCGAAAAGACTCCACTATGAAATAAAAACTTTTTCATAGTTTTAAGTATTGTTTGGTGAAGCAATCTTGATCCCGGAAGATTCTTTTCTTCCTGCGAGCGGATTGTAAGCCGGGCGGGTCATGTTACAGCATTTCCCGCCTTTTTTGTTTCCGGCTGACCGGAAACGATCATTACAATCCCGAACCCCTTAGGTATCGTCAATGAATGAATACATGGTTGTCGGTTATTTTAAAATTGAATGGACGTATTAACTGCAATGCCGTTAAAGCCTGGTCGATCGTCTCTTTGTGAAAGATGCCGGAATAGTGTAAGTTGCTTACCCGGGCATTGTCCACATGGATGTGTACGTTGAACCAGCGTTCCATTTTCGGAGCCAGCTCTTCCAGCGTCTCATTTTGGAATACGAAATTGTCGTCTATCCAGGCTACCTCCTTCACATATTCCTTATCCTCTACCTCCACCGGAACTACATCCTGTACGACCAGCTTTTCCGGATTGGAGCAGTTGGCCGTTGCAGGCCGGCTCGGCTGGGTCCGGAGGCTGTCCCGCGTTTCATCGATCAGGGCGAATTTTTCCTTTGGCTTCAGGATGATCTTCTGGTAAGGCTTGCTGTTGATGGTCAGCTCGATGGAGCCGCCCATCAGGGTCGTTTCCGTGATCCGGTCCAGCGGGTAGGCTTTGACATTGAAAGCGGTGCCCAAAACCCTTATGGCGATCTTGCTGGTATGGATGATGAAGGGCCGGTCCTTATCCCTTGCCACGTCGAAAAAGGCCTCCCCGCTGAGGGTGATGATCCGGGCATCTTTTTGCAGCATGTCCGAGTCATAATGGATGCGGCTGCCGGCATTGAGCCATACATGGGTGCCATCCGGCAAAAGGAGGGATCGCCGTGAGCCCAGGTCGGCATATTGCTCGACATTAGTATCGGTGGCACGGGTGGGAATGGGATAGCGAGGAAGTACGAAATAGAGCATTCCTGCGGTAAGAACTGCGAAGAAAAGCAGCCAGGCCATTTGAGGGATCCGGCGACGCGGAGCGGGAAAAGGAGGGAGATCATAGGCTGGCGGGGCTTCGTCTGGAACAGCGGGCTGGCGGAATTGAGGGCGGTGGCGTGCCAGGTGGCGGAGATAGGAAATATCCGTATCGGTGATAGTCCTGGTAACTCCCGGGATCTTTTCTTCATCCCAGAGTTGAGTGATCAGTTCGGCATAATAGATCCCTTCGGGGGCCCCGGTCAGCAGTTGGTCAAGTTCGTTCAACTCTTCCGGTGTCGCCTCTCCGGACAGTTTCCGGGCCAGTAATTGAATGATCCGTTGTTCCATTTTTTGTGCTATTCCTGTATAGGACAGCTGGAAAACGCAAATTCCCTACAGGGGATAAAAGAAAAATGCAGGAATCAGACATACTCCAGCCGGATGGCCTGGGTCAGCTTGCGGAGGGCGGTGACCAGCTGTGCGTCCACTGTTTTGACAGAGATGTGCAGGATATCGGCGGTTTCCTTATAGGATAGGCCCTCTTCCTTTACCAGCTTGAAGATCAGCTTGCACCGGTCGGGAAGCGCATTGACGGCCTTTTCCATTTTTTTTCGCATCTCCGAGCTGATGCAAATTTGTTCGGGGTCTTTGCCTGGGAAGGAGATCTCCACCGGGATGGTATCCAGGGAGGAGGTGAGCCGGGCCTGCTGATGCTTGAGCAGGTTGAGGCACCGGTTGCGGGTGATGACGAAGAGCCAGACCCGGATATTTTCGATCTCCATCAGCCGGTCGCGGTGTTCCCAGAGAACGAACATGGAGTCCGAGGCCGCCTCTTCGGCCAGTTCGACGGACCGGAGGAAGTAGTGGGCAAATTTTTTAAGGGAGGGAAAGAAGATATCGAATAACCGCCTGTATGAAGCTTCATCATTATTAACGGCCAGGCTGTCAAGCAAGGCTGCTATGTCGGCATTGATTTTCTCCATGAGTCAGGCAATCGTGGTTTGAAATCTAATCTAAATTATATAAAAAAACGGATAATAAATATAATGCCCTGTCAAAATTCCTCGATAGTTTTAGTGCCGGTTATTTCATCGATCATATTCAAGACCAGGTAATTCCAATTTTGAAAACCCTTATTTAAAATAGGCTCGCCGGTATCGGGCTCATAGTATTCATGCAAAGCGCCATTGTCTTTAAAATCATTACCAAATAACATGATGGTCTTGCAAGCCAATTCCTTAGCCTCCTGGTTATAACCGTACTTAAGCAAGCCGCGATACGTTAAATAGTTAGATATCCCCCAAATGGGACCCAACCAGTTAGAAGGGTTGCCGCTGGCACGGACACTATACATTTTTTCCAGTTTGGATAAAGTGCGTATGCCATATTGTGCATTAAATGTCCTTTTATCCGCATAATTTTCAGCCACCATTCTTTTTGCCTGCTCAGGCGTAGCAATGCCGGCCCACATGGTCAGAAAGCCGGACCATACACCTAAACGCTGTATCAGGCAGTCATAACTGCGCGGAAAACCGCTATGTAAAATAAATTCACTACCGAAGACCATAGCCGGCTCTTCGGTAATAGGTCTTAAATTCAAGTCGACAGAATAATAAAACCCATCCTTTTCATCCCAGCAATTTTTGCGGACAGCGGATTTCAGGTCTTCGGCATCTTTATCATATTCGGCAGCAATATCCTTCAGCTTTAAACAATCGGCTAAATAGACCATCGCTTTCAATTCTTTGTACATCAGGCAATTCAGGTAGATGGATGCTGAACTGCCCGGCGGACGAAAAAATGTGCTTGGGTCATTGTCAACGCCAATGGCCAGATCATCCTGCCAGTAGTACAGACCCGTAGTCCTTTCCCGGTGATGGAATTCATAATTATTGATAAACCGCTGCATTACACTGAACTTTTCCCTGAGCCAATCCGCGTTGCCGCCTTCCAGTTCAGTTAAAAATGCAGCATGTTGTGCTATGACGGGTTTATGCATATTCGTCTTGTAAATATTCGGCGGCCTTAGTTTAGCAGGGTCGGCATTGGATGGGATTTGAATAGGCATATAACCATCCGAACTGGTGTACTCTAAAAAGTTAAGCACGCAGCCTTGTTCGTAGGGAAGCGCCTCGCTCTTATCCTTTTCCGTACCCTGATCCTGTAATATCTGTCGTAATGCAACATCGGAGAGCCAGGAATCCCAATCCCATAAGGCATTGGAATAAGAAGCGCTGCCCGGTACGATGAAGGGGTAGTGCAAATGATCCACCGGCTTTCTGAACATCCCTTTATAATCCGCGTAAATATGCTGCCTGATAACGACCATGTTGGCTTTAATGCTATCAGGTATCTGTGCAGGTAAGGCGTTGCACGACAGAATGAGAACAGTTGCCAGGTATATATTTTTCATGGGCTGAAATTTTAATTTGTATACGGTGTTAATGCTACAAAGTAATAATTTCGCTCGATCTGGAGCACGATTGAAAAAAGATATAAAGTAATTTCACGTTGCTGGCGGGTCCCGGAGGAAAGACAGGATAGTGCAGGATAGTTGAATGATATATTTTAATTACCTGGCAATATGAAACGCTCATATCTGATTATAATGATGGCTATCCTGTTATCCTGCATAAGCTTGTCCGCTCAGGAAACCTTAGCCGACCGGCATTCAATAAAGATCTGGTATGACCATCCCGCCGCACGATGGACGGAAGCCTTGCCGATAGGAAACGGCCGTCTCGGGGCCATGATATTCGGTCGGCCGCAAGAAGAGCTGCTCCAATTGAATGAAAGCACCTTATGGTCAGGCGGACCGGTAAAGACCAATGTAAACCCGGAGGCCGCATCTTATTTACCCCTGATCAGAAACGCCCTGTTAAACCATGCCGATTATGCAGTGGCAGACAGCCTCACCAGGAAAATGCAGGGACTGTATTCCGAATCTTACATGCCGATGGCCGATCTCCTGATCAAACAGGATCTTAATGGTAAACAACCGGCTTCCCTCTACCGCGACCTCGATATTGGCAACGCAATATGTACTACCCGGTTCAGCGCAGGGGGCATAACCTATACCCGCGAAATCTTTTCATCCGCACCCGACCAGGTGATCGTTATTCGGATCAGATCCAATCGCCCCCGACAAGTCAACATGGTGGCCAGTTTAACCAGCCTGCTCCACTATCGGAATACTCCTGGTCGTCCGGATGAGCTGATTCTGAGTGGCAAAGCCCCGGCTCACGTCGATCCCAGCTATTACAATGACAACAAAGAACCGGTAGTCTATGCGGATACAGCGGGCTGCAACGGCATGCGCTTTCAGGTACGCATAAAGGCGATCAGCAGAGACGCCGCTATCACAACGGATTCGACAGGCATCCACATCTCAGATGGCACCGAGGTCCTGCTCTTTGTCAGCGGGGTCACCAGCTTCAATGGATTTGACAGATGCCCCGATAAAGATGGAAAAGACGAAAACAAGCTGGCGGAAGATTACCTGGATAAGGCCGCGGCCCGGTCCTTTGCTTCCCTGCGTGAGCGCCACCTGGCAGACTACCATCACTATTTTGACCGGGTGTACTGGGTCGTCGCAGATACTGTCCGGAACCGTCCGGATACCATACCATCGGACCGTCGCCTGCAGGAATATAGCAAAGGCAAGTATGATCCATGGGTGGAGAATACCTATTTCCAATACGGCCGCTACCTGCTGATTTCGGCTTCGCGCGCCGGCGGGGTCCCCGCCAACCTGCAAGGTATCTGGAACAACGAGCTGAGGCCGCCCTGGAGCTCTAACTATACTATAAATATTAATACGGAAATGAACTATTGGCCGGCCGAACTCACTAACCTGCCGGAGATGCACGAACCCCTGTTCGCCTTCATCAAAAACCTTTCGGTAACCGGAGCGGTGACGGCCAGGCAATTTTATCATATGGGTGGCTGGGTAGCCCATCATAACTCTGATATCTGGGCGCTATCCAACCCGGTCGGTGACAAGGGAAAAGGAGAGCCCAAATGGGCGAATTGGGCACAAGGCGGCAACTGGCTATGCCAGGACCTTTGGGACCACTATCTGTTCACCAGGGACAAAAAATTTCTGCAGGAAACGGCTTATCCGCTGATGAAAGGAGCCGCAATATTTTGCCTGGACTGGCTCGTGCAAGATAAAGATGGCTGGCTGGTGGTAGCACCTTCGGTATCGCCCGAAAATGACTTCCTGTACGGAGACGGAAAATCCGGCGATGTATCCGTCGCTACCACGATGGATATGTCCATCATATGGGACCTGTTTTCCAATCTAATAGACGCCTCGATCATTTTACATGCAGATACTGCCTTCCGCGCCGGGCTGATCGATAAAAAAAGCAGGCTATATCCACTGCACATCGGTCATAAAGGCAACCTCCAGGAATGGTACAAGGACTTTGACGACGTGGACCCGCATCACCGGCATGTCTCCCATCTTTTCGGGCTATATCCGGGTCATGAGACTTCACCGCTGACGACCCCTGAATGGGCCGAGGCAGCACGTAAAACGCTGGAATTAAGAGGAGACGAAAGTACCGGATGGAGCAAGGCCTGGAAAATCAATTTTTGGGCAAGATTACGGGATGGAAATCATGCTTATTCATTGTTACGCCAATTGTTGCACGCCACGAGGGAAGAAGACACTAATTATGGAGAAGGCGGCGGCACTTATCCAAATTTCTTCGATGCCCACCCTCCTTTCCAGGTTGACGGAAATTTTGGCGGCACTGCCGGCATGGCCGAAATGCTCTTACAAAGTCAATTAGGAGAGATAGATCTTTTGCCGGCCCTGCCGAAGGCCTGGAAAGGTGGACAGGTCAAAGGCCTGCGTGCCAGAGGAGATTTTGAGGTGGATATCCGATGGACCAACCACCGGCTCGATTCCGCCGCCATCAAATCTCTTCATGGGGGCATCTGCAAAATAAGAGCGCAGGTTCCTTTCAGGGTCATTGGGGTTGGCGGTATCAAAAAAACAGCAGCGGATATCCGGACAACCGCACGGAATACTGGTCAGGGATATACGCTATCCATCTTAACGAAAAAGGGTACGACTTACCAGGTAGTGCCGCTTTAAAACTTCCATTCAGGCATTGGCCGTGGGCTCCGGTGTTTATTCATTTGATT
Organism: Chitinophagaceae bacterium; assembly: GCA_003167015.1. GTDB lineage: Bacteria > Bacteroidota > Bacteroidia > Chitinophagales > Chitinophagaceae > Puia. The sequence goes on from PMUF01000426.1 coordinate 6,742, forward strand.
CGATCCGGTGAAATATATATCTTTATCGTAATCTAACCGGATCACTATCACATCAATAAATTCTCATGCCGGCTGTTCGCCGAACTTTACAATGGGGGCTCATCAGGTTATTCGGCTTTCTTTCGGTCGTGTCCGGAATATCCGACGTATCGGCACAGGCGACAGATAAGAGGTCCCTTATCATGATCTATGACCGGGAGAATGAAAGCACCATTGGTATCAATGACGTTTGCTTTGATAATAATGGCACCCTATGGCTTGCTCCCATTAATTACAATGTATTAGGTTTTGACGGGAGGACATTCAGGAAATTAAATATTGCGGGGGCGGGCAAAGAGGATGTTTATACCTTCTCTAATATCAAAAAAGATTGGAACGGGCAATTGCTTTTTATATCTTATGACAAGAAATATGTATTCAGGCTGGATGGGAATGGTCAATTCTCCCTGGACAGCTCCTTAAGCAAACAGGGGGCCAATATTCCTGATGTCCCCTATTATTTTAACTGGAACCTGTTCGTGCAATGCGGCCGGTCCGGAGAGATAAAAAAGATCAGACAGGAATTGAAGAACAGGCTCAGCCTGAACAATTCCATCTTTCCATTGGATGATTCCATCTTCCTGTTTGATGAAAAGGATATTCACTATTTATACAAGGACGATAAGCTGACTATTATTAAAGATCGTAAGGCCCTTACGGATCAGGTTACAATAGTCAATGACGAACTGGTCCGGGTCGAAAAGAATGAATTGATTGCCATTGACGAACCTGGTGGAAAGGAAAAGAAGATTGCCCTGACCGGGGATATTTTGACGGATACGGCCTACAGAAATTTTCTGAAAGGTGGACCGGGCGCTAAAACAGGTGTTTATGCGTCCCTGACCCTGTTCCATTCCGCTGCGTCGCATATCGCCTATGACAATAAACTGTACAGGATATCGGCTATCGATAAATTTACATTTACAACCGTTTTTATTTGTGACCTGTCCTTTCTGCATTCCTCCATTAACAGGGTGGAATATAATGCCGCCAACGACCTGACCATACTCGCCTGCCAAAGAGAGGGCCTTATAGTGATCCGGCCGAACCCTTTCTATCCGGCCGCATTTTCTCCTTCCTTCCTGGACCTTAGAAAAACCCGGGTATTTTACCCTATATCGGTAAAAGATGGCGACATTTTTTTCAATTCCTGGGGGGAATTTTCAGGTAAGGGGTATTTTAAGTTATTTACCCTGCGGCGTCCTGAGGGGGCCAAGTGTTTGTTCGTGGATCATGCAGGCAATAGATGGATGGGTTTCCGGCATCAAATAATCCAGTATGACCAGCAGATGAAGGAGGTGAAGGAGACATCCTTGCCTGCCCAGGAAAGCGTAGTCACCGATTTTTGTGAGAATGAGAAGGGCGACCTGTTTTGTCTGACTACTTATTCAGTCCGCCCTTACAAGAATGGAAATTTTGAAAACCCTGTTGTCAACGAATATTGCACGAAGAATAAAATAACCTTTCAGGCTATGACGTATATGGGGGACGGCAAATTCTGGCTCTGTTCCACCCGGGGACTATATATTTACGACAACTACAGTAATAGCATTAAGAAATCGCCATTTGTACCTGATGATCTTATTCTGAATGTCGCAAGGCTGCACGATGGTTCCGTTCTGCTGAGTTGCTACCAGCAGGATTATAATTATTATTACCACGATCATCATTTCTATAAGATCCCGATCGGCAAACATGACGGTTTAACAGAAGTAATGTCCATCAGGGAGGATAATAACGGCAGAATCTGGCTATCGACGAATAAGGGTCTCTACGTGACCACCACGGAAGAGATCAACCGTTTCTGCAGTGAACAGACCGGATCGGTATACTATTACAAGTATGATTTGACGGATGGGCTGACAACTATGGAATTCAATGGGGGGTTAAACCCATCCAGCGCTATGAATGGGGAAGGATACCTGGTCTTCAATTCTATGGATGGGTCGGTCATCTTTCACCAGGACTCTATCCGGCAGTACTTTCCGGAGAACGGGATTTTCATTACTTCCATTGTGCAGGGTGGCCGGTCAGTTACGGCCGGCGATTCGATCGAATTGAAAAATGAATACAATGCTACGTTTGTCCAGCTGGCCGTACCTTATTATCATAACATGGCGAACCTGGAATTGGAATATAAAATAGGCGGTTTCCGGGAGGCGTGGACGGAAGTCGATGAGAACGGGAAAATTCTGATTGATCATTTACCTCATGGCGTTTATACGCTGAGCATCCGGGTCAAAACAGGATTTGGCCCGGGTAAATATTTTACCAGGAATATAGCTATCAAGGTAGCGCCCTTATTTTATGAAACCCTCTTTTTTCGTATCCTGGCTGGGATATTCCTGCTTTCCTTATGCCTGTTCATCATCAATTCTACGATAAAGCTAAGAAGAAGAAAGAGGGAAATCAAATGGAAGAATGCCAGCCTGGAACAGAAATCCATTGAGCTGGAGAAGATGGTCCGCGAGTTGGAACTGGCAGTCGATGAGATATCAGAATCGGAGTTGAAGCTCCAGGAAAATATAAATCTTAAAGAACGGCTCATCTCATTGATATTACATGATCTGAAATCGCCGCTTTATTCCCAGTCGTTAATATTCAATGCGCTGAGTTATTCCGATTTTTTCCTCAATGAGGAGGCCAGGGACCTATTCCTGGATCTGAAGAACTCGAATGCGGCCATCGTGAAGTTTATCCAGGATTTCCTGACCTGGTACAGCAGCCAGAAAGATGGGTTTATAGTAAAGAGAACGCCATTTGAGCATACCCGGCTGATCGATGATGTGTTCCGCGTTTATTTGGACATAGCCGTCCGAAAAAAACTGGAGTTGCTCTATGAAAAGAATGGGCCCCTCTTATTATTTACAGACAAGAATATATTAGAGATCATCCTTCGGAATATACTTGATAATGCTATAAAATATACCGAAAAAGGAGTGGTCTCGCTTAAGTTTGAAAAGAGGGCGGGAGAGACCCGGATTATTGTAACGGATACCGGCCGCGGCATGAAACCGGAAACCATCCGGCGCCTGGAAGGATATTCGAATAAACTGCACCACGAGTCTACCCAAACATTCGGATATCGCTTTATTTTCACCTTAGCGGAAAAGATAGGGGCGGGTATAGAGATTCAAAGCGAAGCAGGAAAGGGGACAAGCGTCACCATTATCATCCCCGATCTTTCCGGGGAAACGGTCTCGGTTTATACCTGATCGGACTAAACAAATGAACGTTAGCACAACGGCAAAACCGGCACAAGGGCTATATTCATCCCCTAAAATATGCTATATGAAATTATTAACGATTGCTTGCCTCGCGGCATTCGCAGCTGCGGGCTGCTCCAAAATGACTTCCCTATCTCCGGCCGCCGGCAGCCCGGCAACCGCCACCACCGTTAAAACCACCGATGCCACGACGCAGGCCACTTCAGGCTCCACCTTCGCCTATGGCTCCGACGTCAGCTGGTACACGCAGATGGCTGCCTCCGGATATAATTTCTACAATAACAGCGGGGTAGAACAGAGCGTTTATACCATTCTCGCAGGCAAGGGTATCAATGCCATCCGGCTGCGGGTATGGGTCAACCCCGCCGGCGGCTGGTGCAATACGGCGGATGTCGTCAATAANNCGGCATGGCCATCATGATCGACTTCCACTACAGTGATACCTGGGCGGATCCCGGGACTCAGACGGTGCCTGTCGCCTGGGCCAGTCTCACCTTCGACGAGTTGATGACCGAGGTTTATAATTACACGGAAAGTGTACTGACTACCCTGAAGTCCAATGGGGTCACGCCGACCTGGGTGCAGGTAGGCAATGAAACCAATAACGGCATGTTGTGGCCGGATGGAGAGGCCAGCATCAATATGGAAAACTATGCCTGGCTGGTCAACTGCGGTTATAATGCTACGAAGGCCATTTTCCCCAACTGCAAGGTCATCGTACACCTGGCGAACGGCTATAACACTACGGATTTCGAGTGGTTATTCGATGGATTGAAGGAATATGGGGCTTCCTGGGATGTCATTGGAATGTCCCTTTATCCGACGGCCAGCAACTATGCCACGCTGGATGCCGAATGTTTGTCGAATATGCAGACAATGGTATCCCGTTATGGCAAGCAGGTCATGATATGCGAAGTAGGCTATGCCGAA
>PMUF01000170.1 GCA_003167015.1 Chitinophagaceae bacterium
TTTATTCTACTTCTTCCCAAAAAAGCGATCTGTTGCACGCGAGAACATCCGGGGCCTTGTGTTTTATCACCAAGCCGGCAAACTACGGCCGGTTAAAAAAGATCCTGGAAATTGTGATCTCCTATATGGAAAAGGATGCTTTGAGCGGGGTATGCGACGCGGTACATGCTTATTTAACGAGTGCCAATTAGATCAATTGTCGTCTGATGGCGCTGCCAATGGCGTCGATGATGTCGGTAATGGTATCGGGGTAGGGGCGATCTGCCGGACGGACATCACCGTTGTCATCAAAGTCGATAAAATCAATGGCGCCGGGCCACCATCGTTCCAATAAAAGCTCTCCCTGATCCGGGCAGGCACGGTAGATCAGATCTTGCTGATCTTGCAGAATTTCTACCGAAAACGCATAGTCCTGGCCCCGGATGTTAACCAGTATTTTTTCAATGACCATGGGGGCGTATTTTAGTACATTTGGTATATTTCAATTAGTATACCAATGTATGTCGTTTGCCGCTTTTTTTCAGGAATAATCGACTATAGCCGATGTTATGCGGTCTTATTGGGTCTGCTGATGGCTGTCTTTTGCGGACATGCGCAAAAATCCCCGGCGCAGGAAGGCAAGCCGTTGCCGGTGATCTTCGATACGGACATGGGGCCGGATTATGATGACGTGGGGGCTATTGCACTGTTGCATGCCTTTGCGGACAGTGGGAAGGCGACGATACTGGCGACGATGGCCAGCAATAAATATGAGGGTGTGGCAGCGGTACTGAGTGTTTTCAATACGTGGTATCACAGGGCAGACATCCCTGTCGGTGTGCCGAGAGGGACGGGGGTGGACCAACGTGATAAGCAGCATTGGACGGATACTATATTAGCCAGGTATCCGCATGCGATCCGGCAGAACAGCGAGGCATACGATGCAGTGACGCTGTATCGGCGGGTGTTGGCGGGGGAGGAGGATCATAGTGTGGTGATTATTACGGTAGGTTTTTTGACGAATCTGGCAGGATTGCTGCAATCGTCGCCGGATGGCTATTCCCCGCTTGGCGGGCAGCAGTTGGTAGCGAAAAAGGTAAAGCAGCTTGTTTCGATGGCGGGGAAGTTTCCCGAGGGATGGGAGTTCAATGTCTTCAAGGACAGCACGGCATCGCGATATGTCGTGGATCACTGGCCTACGCCGATATTATACAGTGGTTTTGAGATCGGGGTGAAGATCAAGTGCGGGTTNNGAGGATAGTGCGGGCAGGAGCAGCTGGGATGAGACGGCGGTGCTGGTGGCGATTGGCGGATACCGACCCTATTATTCTTTGCGGCGGGGGCGGATGGTGGTCGCGGTGAATGGGAGTGACCGTTGGGAGGATATGGCGGACGGCGGGCAAGCGCATCTTGTGGAGGCGAGGCCGGTCGAGGAGGTACAGGCGGTGATCAATGGGTTGATCCGGCATCAGCCGAGGTGAGGGGGGCGGGTGCTGCGGTGTTGCCGGGATGGTGGGTGATGGATTTCAGGATCTGTGAAAGGGCCAGGCCGAAGACGACGAAGGCCACGAAGACGATATAGCCGGGTTGAAGTGAGGTTTTGTTGGTGGCGATGCTTGAAAAGGCGTCGGATTTTTGATTGAGATAGGTCATCTGGGAATTGAGAATACCATTAAAGCCGATATAGGCCATGAAAATAGCGACGACGGTGACGTCGGCCATGCTCCATTTACCGGACTGGAAAGCGAAATATTCGACGATCTTACTTTTGCCCCATTTTTTCTGCCCCAGCAGGTAGATACCGGTGGACAACAGCTTGGCGACAGGGAAAACAATGCTGAAGCACAGAATCAGCATACCTACGAATATCGAATCATACTTACCGGTGGCGATCAGAATGCGGACTACATCGAAAATACTCTTGCTTTGAAAAAAGATGACCTGGTTCTTAAATGCAATCGTCTCTCCCAGCAACTCGAAATCCAGGGAATTGATCCGGGCGTCGATATCGATCATGGCCGTCGTGAGACCCACCAATAGCAGGATCAGCGCCGCCACAATCGACATCACATAGAATGGGACATGCAGGTGCTGCTGCTTCCGCAAGAAATACCACAACCCAATGATCAGCAGAACGATACCCAACAGAGCATAAGTGTAATGATAAGTTTGATGAAGGGTCCGCGCGAGGGTGGCATCGGTATATTTTTGAAAAGCCGAATCGTTGGCGACATGGTATTTCTGGTAAATGGAATCGACGGTTTTTTGCCCGGCGTCCTTGGAACTGTCATAGACCTGCTGGCCAATGTCTTCCAGCTTGGTCGTTGCGAGATATTTTAACCGGTGCTTGCTGCTGGGTTTCATCAGATCCCCGGTGATCTTTTGCGAAAATTCAGGTACCATCTTGTGCAGTTCGTCGGTATGTACAAACGCGTGATAGGCGAGCTTCTGTAGCTTTCCGCCAACCGATTTTTTTGGTGCGTTCATCAGGCTGTCTGCTTTATCAACGAGACCGTTGAGCACCCGGGTGACCTCTTTTTCCAATGAGTCTCTTTCCGGAGGGGTAAAATTAAAGTCCTGGATCTCCCGGCCGATTGCCGCTACCACCAGGTCACGCCATTTGCTGACGGACAGGAGGCCGAAACTGATATTGTTGGTGGTGCTGTAGTCAAGCCTAATCTCTTCTTCGTGGGCAGAAAGTGTGTGGACTTTATAGCCGCAAAAGGCAGCTGCTGCCAGGAGCAGGGACATCCCGGTGATCAACAAAATGCGCTGGAAACCAGGTGTCTTCATGGTCAATGGGCTGGGTTTTTGGGCCAGGTAAGGGTGGTGCATAAATAATCGGGCCAGGGGGGTGAGAGGGCCGGGGTGATCGGGAGTTTGTCTGAGTATTCAAGACAATATGAACTATTTTTGGGATCGACATGTAAGCCAGTTTTTATTTCAGCCTTATGCCTACCAACCGCGAACACTATCGGAACATTCTGCGATTTTGGCGATCGACCGAAATATTTACCCTTCCGGATATACCTGCCGGGAAAAGGAACGATCGTAAGACCTACACTGAATTACAACCCAATGGATCGTTGCCGTGGGAAGATGGTGCATTCCCTGTGCCTGCGGAGGGAAAGCAATGGAAGCATACGCTGTACTTCCATGTGGTCGCCAAGGAGGCTGTAATGGAATTGCTGGCGACGTTATGCCGGTCGGCTGAATTCAGGGAACCTGTTTTTGGCCGGACCTGTCTGTCTGCACTGGTGCTGAATCAGCAAGGGGAGCCGGCGGAGAGAAGTTATTCTCCTGCTGCCTTTGTCTATGGGATCAAGATCCTGCGGGAGAAACTCGATCCTGAGGAATTGACGGAGTTGCTGCGCAAGGCGCAAGAAGATTACCTGGAACG
>PMUF01000359.1 GCA_003167015.1 Chitinophagaceae bacterium
GATCTGTCCGAGGCCGGGAGGGCCGATTCCCCAATCGGAGATGTACAATTTTCCATCGGGCCCGAAGGTCATGGCCGTGGGCAGGTGCAGTCCGGAAGTGATGAGATGCCGGGTGCCATCCGGGTCGATGCGGATGACTTCGCCAAGACCGGGCGTCAACTCGTCGGCGCCGACCGTATTTTCGAGGACATACAGGCGGTTGTGATTGTCAAAGGCAACCCCTACAACCGTAGTCAGGTTCGACGCAAAAAGGCTATAAGAGCCATCGGGCGAGAGCTTATATACTCCTGCTTGTCCCTGAACCACCGGGAACTTCCCCAGCGTTCCGAAGTAAAAATTGCCGTCATGCCAGACCATGGAGGTCGGGCCGCGCCACGTGTCACCCGTGCCGGGATTCAGGATCGAGAAATCCACGATCCGGGTGATCTTGCCGGTCGCCGGCGAGATTCTGTCGATCTCCTGCTGGTTCGGTTGGGTAATATAGAGGTCACTTCCCACGCTGGTCGCACTATAGGGCGTTCCATCGGGTTCGAAGTCGTCCGGGTCGGGGTGGGCAACCGGGTGGGTCATCAGGTACTCGCTGCAGTTGGCCACGGGGGTCCAGGAGTGATCGGGATTGACCCTGATGATGCTGTTAGGGATGTCCGGCACACCATGAGAACAGCCGGCGCCGGCCATCACCGCATACAGAGTATTACCGATGAATTGGACATCTGCGATGCCCTGAATGGCGCTGCCGCCGCCGGGGGCGGTCGTGCTCGAGGGGAGATGGTCGACAAAGGTAGTACGCACGCCGTCCCAACCAACCCGGGAGATCCTGCTACCTGTATCGCTGCCGGTATAGGGCCCCACCGGCGGGACGACCTGCGGAATGCAGGTGCTTAAATGCGTTCCGCCGATCCCGGCTTCCGCCACATAGAGATAGCCGTCGGGTCCGAATTTTAATCCGCGGGGATCGTTGAAACCGGTAGCGATCACTTTGCTGGTGGTGACAGTACTATCGGGTCCGCCGCATAGCGGTGTGTTATCTTTTATAAGCTTGCTGCATGATGCAAAAGGCGCCGCAATCAGAAGGACGGCCCAAATCGTCCAAGAAGGTTTTTTTCTCATAAATAATAGTTTTTTTATTTCACTAAATGTAATGACTCCTGCAGGCGGTCTTTTTCTATTTCGCTGAATGGTTGGGTTGTGCCCATAATTACCTTTTGTTGACGAATATTGGCACATTATCGTGGACAGTTGGCATCTGTCTCCGAACCAGGTCTTTTTACCGAAACCCGGGGATTTACGTGAATTGGTCGCTATCTTTAAAAAAAGCTCTGCCCTTAGCATGTATCCCTTTGTCTTCTCCAAAAAAATAGCGCCGAGACTGGCGCGGCACCTTGCCTTCTGGGGGATGTATTTTGTATGCACCATTTTAACGTATTTACCACCTATCGGAGCCTGGGCGCAGGCCGACCGCCAACTATTCAGGGTTGGCTTATTCGACGCAGTCGTGTATCTGCCGGTCTACCTGTTATCGGTGTATTCCGCCTTATATTTTATGTTGCCGAGATATCTCGGCCGGCGGAATAACGGATTTCTCGCGTTCTATGCGCTGGTTTCATTGGCCGTGTCGATCCCTTCGGGTTATTTTATTACCAGGATGATCTTTATAACGCATGGCTATAGCGGGGGTTCGCTGGATGTGCTATCGATGGCCCTGCAGCGCTGCATGGCCAACCTTATCGCTATTTCCGGGGCGGCCATCATTATCAAAATCCTGAAAGATTATTTCCTTCAACAGAAGGAAAACGAGATGCTTGCCGTTGAAAATATCAGGAATAAGCTGCAACTGCTAAAAATGCAGATGCATCCGAGAATTCTATTTGCTTCTTTGCACCAGATCCACATGGAATTAGACGCGGGGACCCGGCAGGCTCCCGAGATGATCTTAAAATTATCCGACCTGCTGAGCTATTTACTGTATGAATCGGAATCGGACAGCGTACCGTTGAGCAAGGAGGTGAAAATGATCGAAAACTACATCGCGCTGAAAAAACTGGAATATAAGGGCAGCATCGATATCCGGTTCCAGACAGGCGGCCAGGCGGGTGATCCGTCTATTACCCCCGGACTATTGCTGCCCTTATTGGAGATTGGCATCGAGCGGCCGGATGACAGACCGCGAAAGACCCGGGTAGCGATAGAATTAAGGACCGCCGGAGGGACAGTCTATTTCAGTCTGAGCAACAATATGCCGGGGAAGGGGATCGTGAAGGAACCCTCCGTAAAGACCACCCTTGACGCCGTAAGAAAGAGACTCCAAAGCTCCTACTTTCAAAAATTCAAATTGGAAGTCTACCCCGGGACAGACAGTCTTATGATTGTACTGCAAATGGCGAAGGAAAAGAAGGAACTGCGGAACCATTCTCTAAAAACGGCAAAAACCTGATCAATGGGGATGCATGCCTTCATATTTTCCCGGGGCCGGACGCAAACCATCAAAAGACATCTTGTTTTTTGGATCGCCGGCTATCTTTTTCTCGCGCTCCCCTATCCGCCGCATGGAGCCTTTGGTCCCGGAAACGGAGTCGATGTGGACGGCCTTGCCAAATATTATGAGATGGTCATGATAAGATCATTTTTTCATTTCCTGTGTCAAATGCTATTTTGTTATCCCTTCCTTTATTTCTTAGTCCCCGTTTTCCTTTGGAAAAGGAGATACCCGCAATTTGCCGGTATGCTGTTGCTATTATTGGCAATCGTCTCTTTTTTAAGATTTGTCCTTTTCGCCTTTATTTACAACCCGATCATGCGGGGGCTGAAATTTTACGTAAATTCCCTGGACCAAATCGCTAAGAACAGTATTATCCAGAACTTCGAAGGGCCGGCCTATATCGGATTCCTGTTCATCTCGTTGAAGCTCTTCAAGGACTGGCAGCTAAAACAGGAAGATAACCTCGATCTCCGAAAGGAAAATGCCAATGCCGAACTGTTGTTGTTAAAGGCACAGATCCACCCCCATTTCTTATTCAACACGCTCAACAACATCTATTCCTTTACCCTGGACAGGTCGCCACAGGCCAAAAACATGATAAAAATGCTGGAGGATATGCTGCACTATATGATAGAAGAATGCGAACAGCCGCTGGTTTCCCTGGAGAAGGAAATAGCCGTCCTAAAGGATTATTTTGAGCTGGAGCGGATCCGGTATGGGAACAGCATCGACATGCAGTTCGAAATAGCAGGCGACTATTCCGGAAAGGTCGTCCCGCCGTTGCTGATGATCCCCTTTGTAGAGAATAGTTTCAAACACGGCACGAGCAGGATCCTGAGGGAACCCTGGATAAAACTATTCATCCAGGCTGACGATGATGTTGTGCATTTTTCCCTGACCAATAGTAAACCGGCGGAGGAAGAGTTGCAGCATAAGAGGGGTATCGGACTGTTCAATGTGAAGAAGAGGCTGGAGCTTTTATATCCGGCTGCGCATCTGCTGGTCATCGAATCGACGAAGAATACGTACACGGTCAATATGCAAATCCCACTCACCCGCCAATGAATGGTAAAAAGATAAACTGCCTGATCGTTGATGACGAACCCCCGGCGCTGCAATTGATGGAGAAATATATCAATGCGGTACCTGTCCTTCATTTTGCCGGAAAGTGCAGTAATGCGGTAGATGCGATGTCGATATTGCAGCAGAATTCCATCGACCTGATCTTTCTGGATATACAAATGCCCCATATCCTTGGGACGGACTTTATCAGAGCCCTCATTAACCCGCCCAAGGTCGTTTTTACGACGGCCTTCAGAAAATTCGCGGTAGAAGGTTTCGAACTCGATGCTGTAGACTACCTGCTAAAGCCCATCTCTTTCGAGCGGTTTCTGAAAGCGGTAAACAAGGTGATGAAATTGAATTTGCCCGTCGTGCCGACACTTCCGCAGGATATGATGCCAAAGAATGAGCCGGAGCGTTCCTTTTTGTTCCTGCGGGCCGATCGGAAGAACCTCAAGATCCAACTGCACGAGATCCTGTTTGTAGAAAGCCTCAAGGACTATGTGAAAGTAGTGACGAAAGACCGCACCATCGTTTCGAAACAATCGATCTCCGCGATCGAAGAAAATCTTCCCGAAGAAGCCTTTTTACGCATCCACCGGTCCTTCATCGTATCCATCAGCAAGATCGAGTCTTTTACGGCAGGGCTTATCCAGGTCGGGAAATACGAATTACCGGTCAGCCGGAGCTATCGGCATGAAGTGGAAAAGGCATTGAAACATTTTTAAAAGGATCTATTCCGAATCCATTGCGGTGAGCGCCTGCAAGAACCAGGCGGCGTGGGGGATCCATTGTTCGGTCCAGCGCCATTCGTTGCCCTGGTCGCTGGTGCGGAAATCGATGCCGCTGCCATCGCCATTTCCTTCCCTTCCGGTAATGCCATTGGAAATACCGCCGGTCTCTGAGCCATGGCCGAAATTGGAATGCATGTAGGGCACGTTGTGGGCGCCGAATCCGTACATGAAACACATCGAGTAGGGGTTGCAGCCCAGTATCCATGAGTACTGATGAGCGGCGAAGAGGGAGAGGGAGTCAAGAGGACGTTCGAGGGAACGGCCGATATCAGAAGCGCCAGCGTTGTGGCCGGGCATGGCAGGAATAGAGGCGGCGGCCTCGGCGGCGAAAAGCCGGCGGCCTTCGAGGGCGGCGGTAGCGAGGGAACCGAGGCGGGCATTTTCGCCCTGCCACCACCAGCCGGTCTCGTTGTCATGGGGAATAAAAAATCCGTCTTTGACGGAGTCTTTATATAAGAAAGTCTGGCGCGCATAACCAAAGGGGTTATCGACCTCATCGGTGACGCGCAGATTGTACTGTAAGGCCTGCCTGATGACGGCGAGGGTCTGACTGCGACGGGCAGGGTCGGTCTCTTTATCGAGATAGCGGATCAGCGCGACTACCGGCAGCCCTGCGTCGGAAGCATGCCAGAAAGGGCGGCGGCCATCATCTGCCCTGAAGTAGCCGGCGGGTGTAAGCCGGGCGGCCAGGTTGCCGGCCCGCATCCGGGCCTGGTCTCCATAATAAGCGCTGTCGGTAGCGATCCACAGTTCCGTTGCGGCCAGCAAGGCGCAATAGTCATCGATGATATTCTCCTTGCCATCATCGTCGTATTTCGTGTTATTGACGACCAGATGGGCATAGGCCCGGCGGGCTGCATCGAGGTATTGCGCCGATGTATAATCACCATTGACCTTCCAGCGGGAGATCCGGGCCAACGCGGCAATGGCCATGCCACCGCCTTCACGTAAGGCACATTGATATTCGTCGGTCGTGACGCTGTTGGCGTGAAGGCCGACGACGCGACGAGCCTCGGGATCTTTATTGAAATAGCTGAAGATCGTCATGTAGAAATAGCCCTGCGGGGACAGGTTGCGCATGATGTAATCGGCGCCCCATACTGCCTCCGACCGAAGGGAGTCCGTGAGGCCCCATTTCTCCAACGGTTTTTTGAGGACATCGCCGGCCTTGATCAAAGACCAGGTGACAAGGGGGGTCTGCTGGGGAGACATGAAATTGGCATAGGCGAGATGGGAGAAATATTTGCTGACATCGCCCGATGCGTCACACCAGCCGCCATGCAGGTCCACGCGCTGATTGCTGCCGAAGAGCAACAGATGGTTGTCCGCGGCCAGCTCGGCGGGGGTATTGGCGCGCTGCTTATGATAATAATGGATGATGGAGGCGACCATGGGGCGGGCCCAGTCATTATTGCCGATGATAAACTGATCCGATGTCGCGGATAGTCCGGGAGTGTTGATGTGGATGCGGTAGGCTCCGGGTTGATGGAAGGCGGAAAAATCGGCCTGGTAAAAATGGGTGTCGGGGTTCCACTCTTTCACCGATGCAGGGACAGTCAACTGGCCAGTGAAGGCGGTGGCACCGGCGGCATCGACGAGTGTGAATGGTGTGTTGGCGGGGAGGAGTTGTTCCGTGCCGATGATAGCCGTTTTAGGGGCGGTCGGGGGGACAATAGCCTGATTAGTATAGATCGTGGTAGATACGGAGCCGGGGGTGGCCGAAGGGGGCCCGGAGGTGGGCCGGTCGGCGGGTGCGGCGCCGAAGGCAAGGTTGGGTTTATCGCCCATGTAAAACCTCAGCGTGGCGCCTGACCTGATCTGCGAAAAGTCGATAAATGATTTCGAGTAAGGCTGACCATTGAGGGTCGCATGTTGGATATAGATATTTTTGGGGCCGAAGTTGACGGTCTCCATGGTGAAGCGCTTGTCGCCCTCTACCTTCAGCACAGCCTTCCGTACCAGGGGAGTGCCGAAGACAAAAACACCATTCGCCGGATTAACGGGATAGAAACCAAGGGCCGACATGACATACCATGCACTCATCTGCCCGCAGTCATCATTCCCACAGAGGCCATCATTTTTTGCCGTATAGAATTCACGCGTGATCCGGCTGATCTTTTCGGCTGTTTTCCAGGGATAGCCGGCAAAATCGTAGAGATAAGGAATGTGATGATTAGGCTCGTTTCCCTGGGCATACATCCCTACCAGCCCGGAGATATCCGGGGAAGCCTCGCTGCCGAGGTCACCGGTGACGACGAAAAGGCTGTCCAGTTTGGTGACGAATGCCTTGTCTCCCCCCTCCAGCCGGATCAGGGATTCGACGTCCTGGGGTACCAACCAGGTATATTGCCAAGCGTTGCCTTCCGTGTAGTCTCCCCATTCGTGGATCGAATTAAAGGGGTTGAAGGGAGTGCGGAAAGACCCGTCGGCGAGTACGGGGCGCATAAATTTCGTCGTCGTGTCGAAATATCGATGGTAGAGCCGTGCGCGTTGGGCGTAATATTGCTCGTCGTCCGTTTTGCCCAACTTCTCCGCCACGCGGGCGATGCACCAGTCATCCACAGCATATTCGAGCGCCTTGGACACCGACTCGCGTTCCTTATCGGCCGGAATGTAGCCCATTTGTTTCAGGTAGTTCATGCCATAGTCATCGCGGGTGGAGGATGCCTTCATGGCCTCGAGGGCAAGGTTGGCGTCAAAGCCGTGAAAGCCTTCCAGGATTGCATCGGCGATAACAGGCACGGCGCTGTAGCCTACCATACAATCCGTCTCGCGGCCCTGCAGGTGCCAGATAGGTAGCTTACCCTGCTGCTGATAGATGGCCAGCATGGTATTGACAAAATCATTGACTCTTTCGGGCTGGATAAGGGTCATCAGCGGATTAAGCGTCCTATAAGTATCCCAGAGGGAGAAGATCGTATAGTTATTAAAGGGGGCATGCCAATAGACTTTACCATCCGTCCCCCGGTAACTGCCGTCATGATCGTTATAGAGGGCCGGCGCGATCATGGTATGATAGAGAGCGGTGTAAAATACTTTGCCCTGTACCGGGTCAGCGGCCTCTACCTTAATCTTGCCGAGGGCCTGTTCCCATTTGTCATTCCCCTGCCGGACGATGTCCTCGAAATTCCAGCCGGGGATCTCGGCGGCGATATTGGCGAGGGCTTGCTGACCGCTGATATTCGAGACGCCGATCTTCAGCATGACTTCGGCGGGTGTTTTGTGAAAAGAGATCAGCCCTTTGACGGTATCCGCCTGAACAGAATCGCTGTTGACGGTCAGGTCTCCATTCAATAAGGAGAGGCCGGTAAGGGGAATACTGGTCCGGATCGCAAAATAAATGCGCCGGTCCTGGGCCCATTGGGAGGAATTGCGCCATCCGATGAGGGTGCTGTCATTGAGTTTTTGGAGGCAGGCATATACTTTGGGATGTTGCCAGCCCGTATCGAAATTACCTTGCAGGAGGTCGATGATGATATGGCCGGGGCGGTCACCGGGAAAATGATACCGATGGAAAGCCACTCTTTCGGTCGCCGTCAGTTCAACCCTGACGTGGTGATCTTTCAGCCAGACGGAGTAGTAGGCGGGGCGGGCGATCTCATGGCGGTGATCATAATGGGAGGCGTATCCTTTGGAGGGATCGCTCTGAGCACCGGGCTCGGTGCGGACCCTGCCGGTAAAGGGCATGATGAGGATATCGCTCAGGTCGGGGATACCCGTGCCATTGAGGTGATTCTGGGCGAAGCCTTTGACGACGCTGTCGGAATAATTATAGCCGGAGCACCAGTCCCAGCCTTTATTGATATTGCTGGGCCCGACCTGTACGGCGCCGAAGGGAACGCTGGCACCAATAAAGGTATGCCCATGGGCGCCGGTGCCGATATAAGGATCGACATAGGAGACGAGGGTGGGTTCTTTCAGGGAGGGCGGCTGTGCGAAGGTGGAGAAGGCGGCGCAACAGGCCCATAGACAAAGAAGTTGTTT
>PMUF01000084.1 GCA_003167015.1 Chitinophagaceae bacterium
CCTTTCTGGGGGCATTGGATCCGGACACCGGAGCTGAGTATCGCGTTGCTGGATGAATGGGAAAATAAAATAGAACGGCTGGCGATGAATACCATCACCGAGAATGTCACTTCTATTGCGGGTGTGCCTACGTGGACGCTGGTGCTGATCCGCCGGATATTGGAGATGACGGGCAAGAAGAGCCTGTCGGAGGTCTGGCCTTCTCTCGAGCTGTATATCCATGGCGGTGTTTCCTTTACTCCATACCGGGAGCAGTTCAGACGGCTGATCGGGAAGGATATTTACTATCTCGATATGTACAATGCCAGCGAAGGGTTTTTCGCTGCCCAGGGCAATCCTCATGATGACGGGATGCTGTTGTTCCTCGACCATGGCATATTCATGGAGTTCATGCCGGTGGAGGAATATGGCAAGTCTAATCCTGAAACGATCGGGCTGGCCGATGTGGAAGTGGGGCAGCAATACGCTCTGGTGATTAATACGAACGGAGGTTTGTGGCGTTATCTGCTGGGCGACACGATCCAGTTCACGTCGCGGGAACCTTATCGGATCAAGGTCAGCGGGCGGCTTAAACATTTCATGAATGCTTTCGGTGAGGAGGTGATCGTCGACAATGCGGATAAGGCAATAGCTATTGCCTGCCAGAAGACGGCGGCGATCGTCAACGATTATACGGCGGCGCCTGTTTATTTCGGTGATACGGGCAATGGCGCCCATGAGTGGCTGGTCGAATTCGAAAAGGAGCCTGCGGATATGGTGGTCTTCACTGCTGAGCTGGACAAGGCGTTGCAGAGCATCAACAGCGATTATGAGGCCAAGCGGCACAAAAACATTGCGCTGGGCATGCCGGTGCTGCGATCGTTGGAAAAGGGCGTCTTCACCGCATGGTTGAAGAGCAAAGGGAAATTGGGCGGTCAGCACAAGGTGCCGAGGCTGTCGAATGACCGGAAGAATATTGAAGAAATACGAGCTATGTTACCTGCTTGCGATAAGGCGTAATTAGCAGGGCCATCACTATCAGACTCACCAGGGAAGAGGTATAAAACAAATACAAATAGGGGACGTCGATGAAGCTGTAAAAGATAACGAGGCTAAGCTTGAGCGCCGCAAGGGGGATATTGGAAATGGGGCGGGATCCCGCGCGGCGGCGACAGGCCAGGACGGTGAACAGTATAGGAAGGGTAAAGCTGAGTATGATCAATAAACTATGGAGAATGGCGACGCCTTTGCGGCCGAAGAACCAGGCCAGCCCTGGTGCTAAAGAGAACACTTCGGGACTGTCGTTCCATACCCGGTCAGCAAAAGCGACATAGTCGGCCGGCAAATGGATCAGCCGCAGAAAGGTTGGCCAGCCCACGGGGACGAGGAACAGCAGAGTGAAGCAAACCATCCCGGTGAGAGTGATGATAGACAGATGCCGCCATCGCCGTTCCAGGGCCAGGTATAACAGATAAGCCGGGATCCAGCCCACCAGGGCATACCGGCTGAGCATACAGAGAGATATGGCAATGCCCGTTAACCAGGGTTTGCGGGACAGCAGGGCCAGTACAAGCAGTACATAATAGCCGATGACCACTCCTTCTTCCGATACGCTGACCACCCCCGCGGTGTTATCGGCTACTACCCACCAGAATAAAAGAAAAGCGAGAACGCCGAGAAAAAAGGGGCGGCGGTCACCCGACGGCCGGTAGAGAAAAACGAACGTTCCGAACGCAAACAGCAACCCGGCGATAGCGATCCAGCGCATGTCGATACCCAGCGCGAGGGCAGGGACATAAGGCAGCCACATAGCCGGCAGATAGATAGGCAGGGCGCCATGCCAGATAGCGGGGATGGGGTCATAGATATGACTGTGCTGCCCGGCGATAAATCGTTCGCCCATCACCTTTATGATTGGCAGCATGTCGGCGTTGGAGATATCGATGGGTATTTCGTCGAACCAGTACAGGCACCAGGAGTGGAGGACCAGTGCGATGAGCCCGGTAATCACCAGACGGCGCTGGTTGATCGGAGATTGCCATGGTTTCCGGCCGGGTGAAGGAAGGCGGATAGCGGGAAAATACAGCAACATTCCGGCGATGGCTATTCCCGATGCCAGATACAGGATAGAAAAAAGCGGCGCCCACCCGGGAATTTTGAGGAACCAGGTTGCGGTAAGTGTTTCCACCGCGAAGGCGATCAAGATCGATGGGGCTAACTTTTTTTCAAGATCCATGGAGTTGAATAGAAATACAAATATATATTTGGCTTATGAAACTACTTGAAAATAAAATCGCTATCGTCACCGGGGCCAGCCGAGGCATCGGTGAAGCCATCGCCCTCAAACTGGCTGAGCATGGAGCACATGTTGCCTTCAGCTACCTGAGCAGCGAGGAAAAGGCTAAAGCGCTGGAAGAGAAGTTGAAAGGATTTGGGGTACAAGCAAAGGCCTATAAGAGCAATGCCGGAGATTTTGCAGAGAGTGAAACATTCGTCAACGATGTGATCAAAGAATTCGGCACGGTCGATATTTGTGTCAACAATGCCGGTATTTCCAAGGACAACCTGTTATTACGAATGACGTCGGAACAATGGGACGATGTGATACGGATCAACCTGAAGAGCGTATTCAATATCACCAAGCAGGTAACCCGGCCGATGATGAAAGCAAAAAAGGGCTCGATCATCAATATGAGCTCGATCGTAGGCATCGGCGGAAATGCGGGGCAGAGCAGCTATGCCGCCTCCAAGGCCGGCATCCTGGGCTTTACCAAATCTGTGGCTAAAGAGCTGGGCAGCCGTAATATCCGTTGCAATGCTATTGCCCCGGGTTTTGTCGAGACAGATATGACGCATTACCTGACGGACGGCGATGCGGGGAAGAAGTTCCTGGAAGGCATACCGCTGGGCCGTTTTGGCAAGGCGGAGGAGATTGCGGATACGACGTTGTTCCTGGCGAGTGACCTCAGTTCATACGTCACGGGACAGGTGATCAGCGTCTGCGGAGGGCTAAACATATGACACCCATAGAGAAATTATTGTCGGAAAATAAGGCGTGGGCAGCGGGGATAACAGCCGCTGATCCGGAATATTTTGAAAGACTGTCCCATTTGCAGACGCCGGAATTCCTTTGGATCGGCTGCAGCGACAGCCGGGTACCTGCCGACAGGATCACCGGCACCCAGCCCGGTGAGATCTTCGTCCACCGGAATATCGCCAACCTCGTTATCCATACGGATGTCAACCTGCTCAGCGTACTGGACTTTGCCGTTAATCACCTGAAAGTGAGGCATGTTATCGTCTGCGGTCATTATGGCTGTGGCGGCATCAAGGCGGCCATGACCAACCACGATTATAAATATGTGCTGAATATGTGGCTGCGCAATATCAAGGACGTCTATCGCCTGCACAGCCGGGAGCTGGATGCGATCCCGGATTCCGAAGCGCGGGCCGATCGTCTGACGGAACTGAACGTAAAGGAGCAGGTCACGCATCTCGCCAAGACCTCGATCATCCAGCGGGCCTGGAAGCAGGAGCAGCGGCCAAAGCTGCACGGCTGGGTCTATGGACTAAAGGATGGCCTGATTAAGCCCGTGTTCAATATGGATGCCAATTCGCATCTCGATCCCATCTATCAGTATGACGATCTTTAAAAGATCATTGCCTGTGCGGGCAAGGATCACTTCTTCCTGAATTGATGAATGGCGGTCCGCGAGAATTCGCTCAACACCAGCCGGCCGCTGACAGTCGCCCGTTCCAGCAGGAGCTGGTCCCAGTGCTCGGTGCCGTGCCATAAGGTGCGTTTAAGGGTACTCATGGCTTCGGGGCTGGAATGGGCAAGGGTGCCGGAGAGCCGCTGAATGGATTCGTCCATTTCGGTCGTTTGGTGATGCAATTCGGCGTACAGTCCCCTCCGTCTTGCCCATTCGGCGTCCCGCCAGCCTGTAGCATCGATGGCGAGGGTGCTGAAAGCGGAAGCGCCTATCTTCCGTTCGACGGCGGGGCCTACCACGAAAGGGCCTATACCGATCGCCAGCTCGCTGAGCTTGACGTCGGCGCCTTCCACTGCAATGGCATAGTCGGCTGCCGCTGCGATCCCCACTCCGCCGCCGACGCATTTCCCCTGGATGCGGGCGATAATAAACTGCGGGCATTTGCGCATGGCATTGATGAGGTGGGCAAAGCCGCTGAAGAACAGGAATCCCTGTTCGGCATTGGAGACAGCCAGCAGCTCGTCGAAGGAGGCGCCGGCACAAAAGGCCCTTTCGCCGGCCGACCGCAGGACGATCACTTTTGTCTGGTGGTCATTGCCGGCGCCATGGATTTCGTGGGTGATGCCCTCGAGCAGGGCGCCGGGCAGGGAATTGCTTTGCGGATGAAAGAATTCAATTGTCGTGACACCATTGTGTCTTTCTGTCTTTACATAGCCTTCGTTGATTTCCCGAAGCATATTGTATGGTTGATTTAGGTGGTGGACTTTTTCATGCTGGAAAAGGGCAATTAGAAATGTAGCCCTTTTCCAGCAAAGCGCTTATGTCTGACCTTCGGTCGAACCGCTTCCAGCGGTTCTTTGAACCATGGTCAGGATCGTGGCTACGGCTACGCTCTCCCCGGTCTCATCATAGACATCTACATACCATTTTACGATGCCCCGGGGCAGGTCATTTTCCGCTTTTTTTTCCTGGGCGATCTTTTCCTTGCAGGTAAGCCTGACCCCGATGGTGCTGCCGGCATAGACAGGCTTGAGGAAACGGCATTCTTCCAGGCCGTAATTCAGCATGACGGGTCCTTTACCGGGATCGACGAAGAGGCCGGCGGCCGCGCTGAGGATAAAATATCCGTGGGCGACCGGTTTTTCGAATAGCGTGCCCTCGAGGGCCGTATGATCGGTATGGGCATAGAAGTGATCCCAGCTGAGGTTGGCAAAGCCGGTGATGTCCGCCTCCGTGACGGTACGTTTGTGGGTGATCACGGTGTCGCCTATCTGTAATTCTTCGAAGTATTTGCGGAAAGGGTGTTTGTCTTCCACGATCTGGCGTGCATGGGGCTGCCACGTATTAGTCAGCGAGCTGATCATAGAAGGCGAGCCTTGTACGGCCACCCGCTGCATATAATGTTTGATCCCGCGGATACCGCCCATCTCTTCGCCGCCGCCGGCGCGGCCGGGACCACCATGGACCAGTAGCGGCAATGGACTGCCGTGGCCGGTGCTTTCTTTGGCACATTCATTATTCAGGATAAGAATCCTTCCATGCCAGGTGCCGGCGCCCAGCACATAGTTCCGGGCAATAGCAGCATCGGCGGTGACGACGGAACTGCATAGTGAACCGTTGCCTTTTTTGGCCAGTTCGATGACGTCATCGGGATGTTTATAGGGCATGAGCGTGCTGACGGGGCCGAAAGCTTCGATGGTATGAGGCTCTTCGCTGGTAAAGGGGCTGTCATTCAACAGCAGCAGCGGGCTGAGGAAAGCGCCTTTGACGGCATCGGCATCGATCAGCTGTACACTGTCCAGTGACCCGTAAATGAGTTGTGACGAGGCCAATAGCTTTTTGACCTGTTCCCGCACTTCTTCGCGCTGGGCGAGTCCGGCCAGGGAGCCCATTTTTACTTTTTCGTTTTCCGGGTTGCCGATGGTGGTTTGTGCCAGGGATTTGGTGATCGCCTTCCAGGCGTCTTCCATTTTATCCTCAGGTACGAAGATCCGCCGGACTGCGGTACATTTCTGACCGGCCTTGGCCGTCATTTCCCTGCGCAGCTCTTTGACGAAAAGGTCCCATTCGGGCATACCGGGGGCTACGTCTTCGCCCAGAACGAGACAGTTCAGCGAATCGGCCTCCATATTGAAAGGGGTGTTGGTCTGCAGGATGCGGGGATGGGATTTCAGCTGGAGACCAGTGGAAGCCGAGCCGGTGAAAGTCACTACGTCCTGCGCCTCTACATGGTCGAGGATATCGCCGGCACTCCCGCAGATCAATTGAAGGGCGCCGGGGGGGAGAATGCCGGAGGAGGCTATTTCTTTTACGACGGCTTCGGTAAGGAACGACGTAACCGTGGCCGGCTTGACCACGGCCGGTACGCCGGCCAGCAGATTGACGGCAATTTTTTCCAGCTTACCCCAGACGGGGAA
>PMUF01000020.1 GCA_003167015.1 Chitinophagaceae bacterium
GAATAAAGGGCCGGAGATGCGGGCGTACAGGTGCTGGGGGGCGGCTTCGGGCGCGCCGGACGTTGGGGGGGCATTGGGCGCGATGATGGTGGAAGTGGCACCGGGACCCTGCAGGGTAAACTGTACCTTGCCGGTGGCCCTTTTCCGGATGTATTCCATCATATTCCGGATCTGTAGGACAAGGTCTCTTTCCTCCAACTGGGGTTTGCTGCCGATCTTTCCGAAACGGTCGGACACCAGTTTCAGCCGGTCGACATCTTTCTGGATCTCCTGCACTGTCCTTGGATCCAAATCGCTTTCCTTCAACATCTCCACCCAGCCTTCCAGCGAGGAGACGGGCGTGCCGAGCTGATGGGCGGTCTCTTTGGCCATCCCTGCCCAAAGCTGATTTTGGGTGGCCTTGTTGCGGATCGTGATCGAATAAAGCGTAAAGAAGATGAACAATGTGACGATAAAGAGCTGTACAAGGGGATAGTACCTTACCTCATCCAGCAATGTCGTATGACCATAATAGTAGCGGTTGGCGATATAGGGCTTTTCGCTAAGCGTGACTTCCACGGGATGATTTTCCGCTTTGAATTTTTTCAGCTGACGGTACAGATAATTGCTATCCCGGGCAATCGCGCCGGAATCGAGATTGAGATATTCCATGATGCTGTCGTGCTCATTGGTCTCGATAATGGGTATAGATTGCTGATCGTTGCGGATCAGGTTGGGTAAAGTAAGGTCCATCCCGGGATTCCTGAGGATCGCCTTGCTGGCGGCTACCCATGTGGCCACCTTCCGGCGCTCATCCATGGCGATCTTCCTGGCCAGATACCGTGAATAGAAGACCGTGGCGGTGACAATGACGATGGCGACAAGGGTTAAAAACGATCTCCAGTTCAATAATGATCGAATCATAGACGAATTTATATATTTTTGGGGCTTATTTATCATAATCAGTATTTAGTGACGCCTACCATCGCTATTGTCATACTCAACTGGAACGGACGAAGCTTCCTGGAAAAATTTCTCCCTTTTGTAACGGCCAGCGTCTGCGCGGGTGCTGAAGTGATCGTCGCCGACAATGCCAGCACGGATGATTCGGTGTCTTTTCTGCGGGAAAGGTATCCGCAGCTGCGGGTGATCGGGATGGATAAAAACCGCGGGTTTGCCGGCGGGTATAACGAAGCTCTGCGGCATGTGGACAGTGACTATTATGTACTGCTTAACTCCGATGTAGAAGTAAAGCCGGGATGGCTGGAACCCATGATTGGCCTGATGGAAAGCGATCTGTCCATCGGCGCGTGCCAGCCCAAGATCCTGATGTATGCGGACAAAAGTTCGTTTGAGTATGCCGGGGCGGCCGGGGGATGGCTGGACTACCTGGGATATCCATTCGCCAAAGGGAGGATCTTCGACGTCTGCGAGGAGGACCTGGGGCAATACGATCAGGCGGAACCGATCTTCTGGGCCAGCGGGGCTGCATTATTTATCCGGGCCAGGTTATATCACGAAATGGGTGGCCTGGACACCTATTTCTTCGCGCACCAGGAAGAGATCGATCTCTGCTGGCGTCTTCAGTTGGCCGGGTATAAAATCTATTCCTGTCCGCAATCGGTGGTCTACCATGTCGGCGGGGGTACCCTGCCCAAGGGAAATGAAAGAAAGGTGTTCCTCAATTTTCGCAATAACCTGATCATGATGGTCAAAAACATGCCTGCCGGCGAATGGCTCTGGAAAATCCCGTACAGATTCCTGCTGGATACCGTTTCGGCCTGGAAGTCGCTACTGGCGGGGGAGGGGGTATACTTCCTGGCCATCACGGAGGCTCATTTGGCCTTTCTTAAATGGCTGGTGTTCAAGAGAAAAGAAAGCATTTTTCCGAAAAAAAGGGGGGGTATCCTTCTGGGCTGGTATTCCAGAAGCATTGTCTGGCAATACTTTGTGGCGGGGAGGAAAACTTTTAATGAAATTGTAAAGCGTAAACCGTGATTTTTTCAGACAAAGCCCTATTTTTGCCAAGCAATTAAATAGCTATGGATCAATCATTAACAGATCAGCCGATAGAGCTCAAGGACCCTAAGTTGAAAGACATTGCGAATAGCTGGGTCGATTCTTCCGTATTCCTGTTCTACCTGGAAGTATTTGTCATCGTAGCGTTCCTGTTCGGAGCGTCTTATGGCTTGTGGGTACACCGCTATAAGGGCAAACCCAACGTAGAAGTTCCCGGGAATACCTTGTATACTCCTCAGTATAAATAATAGGCGGCCAATAATTTTTCTCAGGAAAAATTTTTCGGGGAATTTACATTGCCTTATTTTTGCAGCCCCAATCGGAAAAGCGAGCAAGGGGTGAGAAGAAAAGGGAGGGTAGTTCTTTCAGTATCATATTCAATGCGGAAGTAGCTCAGTTGGTAGAGCGCAACCTTGCCAAGGTTGAGGTCGCGGGTTCGAGCCTCGTCTTCCGCTCTAAAAAAGAATTCCATTCGCGAGTCTCACGACTTTAGCCGGTGGAATTTTTTGTTTTAGGAAGGAGTATATTTGTGGGGGTCCTTTTGGGATATCCCGTTGGATCCCGGCAGGCCCCGGTGGCGGAACTGGTAGACGCGCAGGACTTAAAATCCTGTTTGCCGAAAGGCGAGTACGGGTTCGATTCCCGTCTGGGGCACGATGACCCTTCAGCTTTGCTGAGGGGTCATTGCATTTGGCAGCGTCGCGCAAACAAAGCTATCGCGACCGCCAGCCCCAGTAAATTCAATAAGCTGTAAATTTTGCGGACAATATTGCGCCATTTACTCGCTATGCAGAGCGGTCACCGGGTTCTTCATAGCTGATCTCACCGATTGGAAACCATGCCTAATTTGCCCTGGATGGCGGTGAAAAGATCTTTTGATTTGCCGGATGTTGTTTCCGGATCGAGTGTTGTTAAACGTTGCATTTTCTTGATTTTTTGTTTGTCATCAAATCGCTCAAAAAGTGGTTCGAAAAATCTCCTGTTTGGGGCGGTGAGAGCTTGCGATTTTGACCTTACCTAAATTCATATTATTTTGGGGGGAATCCCGACTACATGAGACCCGGCCGGACCTTCCTACTTTGCCTTATTCTGGTCAATCTTGCCCATTGGCAGACTTATGGGCAGACCGCCATTCCCGGCTGTACGACACCCTACTATAAAGGGAACTACTCCCCGCCGTTGGATGGCAGCGTCGGTCTTCAATCCATGGCGCAGAG
>PMUF01000209.1:0-6363 GCA_003167015.1 Chitinophagaceae bacterium
GGGCCGTTGGGCGCCGGTAGGTAAAAAGGCGAAAGTCTTCGTCGAAAACAGGGATTGCGATGCCAGCCGTCAAACAGGCGATTGTGCCTGTATGCGTGCGATCCGGCCGCAGGCGTTGAGTGAGTACCTGCAATCGCTGCCGCGGGGTCAATGAGCGCGCCAGACGCGGCGTGATGAGCCAAAAAATCAATTATTTTTGTAGCTATGACCAATTTCATTCCCATATTTCCCCTGGGTATCGTTGTGTACCCCGGAGAGATAGTGAACCTGCATATTTTTGAGCCCCGCTATAAACAGCTTGTCAATGAGTGTTACACCGAGGGAAAACCCTTCGGCATTCCGACCGTGATCGATAACAAGCTGAATGAGATGGGTACGCTGGTAAAGATAACCGAGATGGTGAAGGTGTACGACAGCGGTGAAATGGATATCCGGACCCAGGGCCTGCGCGTCTTCCGGGTGCTGGAGATGATCAAGTCCGTGCCGGATAAATTGTTCAGCGGCGCAATCGTCAATTATCCCGACAATATCGAGAGCACCGGCAAACGCCAGCTGATGCTGAAGGTGATCAATGCCATCCGCGAACTGCACCGCCTGCTGAATATCACCAAGGACTTTCATAAGCCCGACGAAGAGCTGGCCAGTTACGACATTGCCCACCACGCAGGTCTTTCCATCGAGCAGGAGTATGAATTGCTGGGCCTGTTACGGGAAGAACAACGACAGGAATACCTGAAGCGGCATCTCGGAAAGGTCCTGCCTGTCATCGCTGAAATGGAAACCTTAAAAGACAAAGTTAAATTGAACGGACATTTCAAAAACCTATCTTCGTTCAAATTTGAAGACTAGCCATGCCCACAACCCTCTGCCTTGATTTTGGCAATACCCGGATGAAATGTGGCGTTTTTGTGGACGGCGAATTCCTGGATCAGCAGATTTTGGACAATGATCATGAAGATACGATCAGGGCGCTGCTGGACCGGTTTCAGCCTTCCAGGACTATTTTATCCTCCGTCATCCATCACAACCCCCGGATGGAGGAATTGCTGCGCGCCACGACCCGTTTTCACAAGCTGGACCATCACTCGAAAGTCCCGGTGACCACTCCTGTCGGCAAGCCCGAGACGATCGGCGCAGACCGTCTGGCGTTAGTGGTGGCTGCGGTAACGCTCTTTCCAGGGAAGAATAACCTGGTCATCGGGCTGGGCTCCGCGATCACGTATAATTATATCAACAAGGACAAGGAGTTCATCGGCGGGAGTATCTCACCCGGTATGGAAATGCGCTTTAAATCCTTGCATGAATACACCGCCAAACTGCCGCTGGTGAAAGCCGACTGGAATTTCCCCCTGGCCGGTTATGATACCCGGACGAATATTCTCAGCGGGGTGATCCTGGGTATGGCCAAGGAGATAGATGGGATCATCGGGGCTTACCAGGAGAAATATGACAACTTTAACGTGCTGATGAGCGGAGGTGACTCGGCATATTTCACCCGGCATCTGAAAAGTAAGATATTTGCAGATCCCTATTTAATATACAAGGGTTTATATGCCATCAGCGAGTTCAATCAATAAATGCTGGATTTTAGGGCTGACAGTCGTTATCGCCTTTGCCGCATGCCAGGATAAAGCGAAGAAGGCTGTCGTTTATAAGCAACATCCCCTGCCGCCTGAAGAGGCCGACTCTGTCGTCAGCTACCTCAGCGAAGGAGGCATGGACAAGGGGGTCCTCGAGGATAAAATAAAAGGCAAGCTCACGGCGCCCTATATGCAACGGTTCCAGCGTGCGGACTCACCCTATGCCGAATTCCCCCGGACGCTGCATGTGGACTTTTACAGGGACTCCGTCAGCATTAATCAAAAGCCGGTTATCGAAAGTAAGCTGGATGCCCACTACGGTAAATACCTGTCCGCCCAGCAAAAGGTGTATCTCCGGGATTCGGTAGTGGTACGGAATGTCCTGAAAGGGGATACCATCCATTGCCAGGACCTCTGGTGGGACCAG
The DNA here is from genome assembly GCA_003167015.1 of Chitinophagaceae bacterium. Taxonomy (GTDB): domain Bacteria; phylum Bacteroidota; class Bacteroidia; order Chitinophagales; family Chitinophagaceae; genus Puia. Next base: position 2,008 of record PMUF01000209.1, read on the forward strand.
CACACGGAGAAATTTTCGACCGACAAGCCGGTCCGGATCTATATGCCGGACAAAACCTTATATGGGTTAGGGATGGATGCCGATCAGAATTTTCGCTGGTACACCATCCGCAAGCTGACCGGGGTGGTGCTGACCTCCGGCAACAATATACCTAAGTAAATTGTGAGTGATCCCCGCCCGTCCCGGGCCGGGTACAGTAGGTAACTTTCAAAAAAAATGATATGGAATACCGTCGTTTAGGAAGATCGGGATTACAGTTGAGCGTCCTGTCCTATGGCAGCTGGGTGACTTTCCACGACCAGATGGATGACAGTCATGCCGACGAGCTGATGGGCATCGCCTATGACCGGGGCATCAACTTTTTCGATAACGCGGAGGCTTATGCCGAAGGGGAGAGCGAGAAAATGATGGGTCGCGTGCTGAAGAAAAAAAATTGGGACCGCACTTCGTATATCGTGTCTTCCAAAGCCTTCTTCGGGTCCCGCCAAAATCCGGCTCCCAATCAGACGGGGCTTAGCCGGAAGCACCTGGTCGAGGCTTGTCATGAAGCGCTGCAGCGCCTCCAGCTGGATTACCTCGATCTGTATTTCTGTCATCGGCCCGACCCCCATATTCCCATGGACGAGATCGTCTGGACCATGCATAACCTGGTCCAACAGGGCAAGATTTTATATTGGGGCACCAGCCAGTGGAGTGGAGCGGAAATTATGGAGGCGCATACTGTGGCACAGCAATACCGGCTGATCGGCCCTGTGATGGAGCAACCGCAGTATAACATGTTCGAGCGGTATAAAATGGAACTGGATTACGCTCCCATTTTTCGTAACGTCGGCATGGGTACGACGATCTTCAGCCCGCTGGCAGCGGGTTTCCTCACCGGAAAATACCAGGAAGGGATCCCAGCAGGCTCCCGTCTTTCTCTGGAAGGCTTCGACTGGCTGAAAAAACGCTGGCTGCAGGAAGACCGGATACAGAAAGTCCGGCAGCTGGTTGCCGTGGCCGGCCGGTTGGGCACTTCTCTGGCCGCTCTGGCCATCGCCTGGTGTATCAGCAATCCCAACGTGACGACGGCTATTGTCGGGGCTACCCGCAAGGAACAGCTCCTGGAGAATTTTAAGGCCCTCGATGTACTGGCCGCCCTGACGCCGGAAGTGCTGAAAGAGATAGAGGATATCCTGCAGAATAAGCCCTATTGGGACATGCAATAAGAAAAAAGCATATAAGTAATTGCAAGGGAGCTTCTTAGGAGGCCCCCTTGTTTTTTTGTAAAAATTAATCAATTAAACGTTTGTTTAATTCAAACGTTTGTTTAATTTTGTGCCGTCAATTAATGATTCATGGCAGATAAGAGAGAGCATATATTGGTCGTAGCGGAAGAGCTTTTTGCAGAGAAAGGGTTCGACGGAACTTCCGTTCGGGACATTGCACAGCAGGCGGGCGTCAACCTGGCTATGATCTCTTATTATTTCGGGTCCAAAGAGAAGCTGCTGGAATCGCTGCTGGAGTTTCGGGCAGGGTATGCCTACGGTATCCTGGAAGAGCTCAACCAGGACCAGTCGCTCAGCCCCTGGGATAAGATCGACCGGCTGGTGGATTTCTATGTGGACAGGATCCTGAACAACCTCCGGTTTCATAATATCATGTACCAGGAGAGCAGCACCCGTTCCGAGGAAATCAGGATCAAGGCCAAGGACATCAAGCTGCGTAACCTGGAACAAATCTCTAAGATCATTACCGACGGTCAGCAAAAAGGACTGTTCCGCCAGGTAGATATTCCCCTGACGGTAGGCACTATCATGGGAACGATCTCCTCTTATACCCTTTCCAAATTCTATACCTGTGCAATCCTTGCCCTTAATGAAGACGTTGATGACGAACTATACCGCCTGAGGCTTTCCCCCCGGCTTAAAGCCCACCTCAAGCAACTGCTGAGAGCACATCTCGACATACATAACGATAGCTTGCCGCCGAATAGACTAAAGGGTCTTTGAAAAAGGCTCTCTGATTTTCGAAACGACGACATAAATATAAGAACAACATGAAAAAAAAGTTCGCAGGAGTTTCAGTCTTCTTACTTTTTGCTGTGTTCGTTGCCGATGCACAGCCCAGGACACTCGGCCTGGATGAGGCGGTGCAGCTAGGGCTACAGAATAGCAAGCAATTGAAAAGGCAGCAGTTCAAGATCAACGAAGCGCTGTCCAAGCTGGCGCAGGCCAAGGATGCTGCGCTGCCGGATATGAAGGTCAACTTCCAGTATCTGCATGCGCTGATGCTGTCCCGGGTGATCAGCATTCCCGGAGTGACAACGACGCCTTTGAAGCTGCCATTTGATTTCCCGGCCTACCTGGGTACCCTGTCGGTGACCGAGCCGATCTTTAACGGAAACCAGTTCAAATATGCCCGCCAGTCTGCGGACCTGATGGTGCAAATGACGCGGCTGGATGCCGATAAAGACAAGGACGATATCACGTATCTCGTGATCAACGAATACCTGAACTTCGGAAAGATCCTCGAAAGCGAGCTTATTGTCGCACAGAATATGCAGGATGTGGAGAGCAAACTGGAGGAAATCACCAAATATGAAAGTCAGGGTCTCGCCACGCAAAACGATGTACTGCGGTTTCAACTGCAGAAATCGCAGATACAGTTGACGGAGGTCGAATTGGAGAACAACCGGAAGATAGCCAACTACGATATGAATGTGCTGCTGGGTTTGCCGGATTCCACGGAGATCATCCTGCCGCCGATGAATTATAAGCTGAACGAAAATCCTGTCTTTGCCGATCTGCTGCAACAGGCAGTGACCAACCGCCGCGAACTGCAGGATCTCTCTTATCAGTCGAAGATCGCAGAGGTCAATGTCAAAAAGATCCAGGATCAGCGCCTGCCGACGGTAGCCGCCTCGGGCGGAATGTACTATATCAACCCGACGGGCGAGGTCATCCCGACGCATAATAACCTGATAGCGCCGATCACCCTCGGTATTGGCGTCAGCTGGGATATCGGCACCTTGTACAAGAATAAGAACAAGGAAAACGAGGCTACCCTGGAGAGAGGGGAATTGAATACCGCCAGGGACCAGGCGATGGACGATATCAAGACGGATGTGCACACCCAGTTCATCAATTACCAGCAAGCGCTGGAAAAGATCAAGGTGCTGGAAGTAGCGGTCACCCAGGCGCAGGAGAACGAACGGATCACGGAGTCGAAGTATAAGAACAACCTGGTGAACACCACGGACCGTATCGATGCGCAGACGTCATTGTATGAATCGCGGGTCAACCTCGAGCTGGCCAAGTCCGATGCCACCATCGCTTACTACAATATCCTGAAATCAACCGGCAACGTTCACCCGTAAATCCAAAAGCCCCGGGACGGGGTATTAGTAAAAACAAATAATTGCAAACTGCATTTTAATATGGAACAGAATAACACTCAGAAGAAACCTCGCAAACTGGTATTTCCGATCATCCTGGGCCTCGTGCTGGTGGGTGCTGTAGCCTTTACGGTGAAGGAATATGTTTTCCTTCAGTCGCATGAACAGACCGATGACGCCCAGGTGGATGGGGACATCAGCCCGGTCATTGCCCGTGTATCGGGATATGTCACGAAGATCAACTTCGTGGATAACCAGCATGTCAATGCCGGTGACACCCTGGTCATACTGGATGACCGTGACTACAAGATCAAGCTTGACCAGGCGGTGGCTGCTCAGAATGCCGCGGCGAAAAATGTAGCCGCCTTTGGCGCCGCCATTTCGGAAGCCCGCTCCAATATAGCGGTACAGCAGGCCAATATCGAACAGGCCCAGGTACATTTGTGGAAGGCTTCCCAGGACTACGAAAGGTATAAGAACCTGTACGACGATCATGCCATCACCAAGGCACAGCTCGACGAGGCCACGGCCGACAAGGAATCCGCACAGGCCGCTCTGGACGCAGCCAAGAGCCAGGTACCGGTGATCGACAGGCGGATCAATACCAGTAAAGAACAGACCGTTGCCACGGCCTCTATCATCGATACCCGTAAGGCGGATGTAGAATACGCCGCATTACAGCTGACTTATACCGTCATCACGGCGCCCGCCAGCGGCATCGTTTCCAAGCGGAATATCCAGCTGGGACAGCTGGTGCAGGCAGGATCACCGTTGTTTTCCGTCGTTCATGACAGTGTTTATATCACTGCCAATTTTAAGGAGACGCAGCTCAGCGATATCAAGGATGGTCAGAAAGTGGATATCCGCGTGGATGCCTTCGACAAGCAGGTCGTTCCGGGGACAATCGAATCGTTCTCCGGCGCAACGGGAGCCAAGTTTTCTCTGCTGCCTCCGGATAACGCTACCGGCAACTTCGTAAA
>PMUF01000209.1:6410-20454 GCA_003167015.1 Chitinophagaceae bacterium
GAGCTGATCGATACGACGATCGTCAACGTCGCCCTGCCCAATATCATGGGCAACCTGGGCGCCACCCTGGAGGACGCCAACTGGATCGTGACGGGATATGCGGTGGCGAATGTGATCATCCTGCCCATGTCGGGATGGTTAGGCGACCGTTTTGGAAGAAAGAATTATTTCCTTGCCTCTATATTGATCTTCACCATTGCCTCCTTCCTTTGCGGTAATGCCAATAGCCTGGATACGCTGATTGCCTTCCGGCTGTTGCAAGGGCTGGCCGGGGGCGGTCTGATCTCCACCGGGCAGGCTATCCTGCTGGAAACCTGGCCCCCTTCCGAGGTGGGCATGGCTACAGCGCTGTTCGGTTTGGGCGCCGTCGTCGGTCCGACCGTAGGCCCGACGCTGGGCGGGTTGATCACTGACAACCTTTCCTGGCAGTGGATATTTTATGTCAACATCCCGGTAGGCGCCATCGCGGCATTCTGCGTATCGACGTTCGTGCGGGAATCGCCGAAATACGGGCAAGGTAAACGGGTGGACTGGTGGGGGATAGCCTTCCTTGCGGTGGGCGTCGGCGCTTTACAGGTCGTGCTGGAAAAAGGAGAGGACAAGGACTGGTTTTCGACCTGGTGGATCGTTGCGCTGACTTTTACCACCATTATCGCCGCCATTTGTTTCGTCTGGCGCGAGACCAGTATCGATTTCCCCGTTGTTAATTTTAAGATCCTGCGACATCGAAGTTTTGCCATCGGCATTTTTACTTCCTATGCCCTGGGGGTAGCCTTATACGGATCGACTTTCATCTTCCCCGTATTCTGCCAGAACCTGTTGGGGTTCACGGCCAAACAGACGGGCCTGATCCTGCTGCCGGGGGGGGTGGCGACCATATTGTGTATGCCTTTCGTCGGAAACTTGCTGAAGAAGGGCGTACCCGCGCAGTTTATGTCCGCCGCTGGATTTATCTTGTTCTTCATCTTCTGCTGGATGCTGTACAGTTCTTCCCTGCAATCCGGCACCGGCGACTTTTTCTGGCCGCTGATCATCCGCGGTATCGGTATGGCCATCCTGTTCGTTCCGCTCACGACACTGGCTATTTCCGACCTCAAGGGGCCCGAGATCGGCCAGGGAACGGGTCTGAACAATATGATGCGGCAGCTGGGCGGATCTTTCGGGATCGCCATCATGACTACGATCATTCACATCAAGACCGGGGTGAACCGCAACATCCTGCTGGAGAATTACAACCAGTATAACCCGGCCTTCAACGATCGGGCGAATACCCTGACACAGGGTTTTGTAGCCCAGGGTTTTCCTTTGAGCCAGGCGCAGCAGATGGCCAACGGGGCATTGGAAGGGATTGTTTCGAAGCAGACGATGCTGGTGACTTATAACGGCATGTACCTGCTGATCGGCTTTTTCACCTTAATCTGTATACCGCTGATCTTTTTCCAGCCATTCAAGAAGGCGGCGCCTATGCCCGTCGATGCACACTAAAAAATTATAAAAAGATATAAGAGAGGAATTCACCCATAGAAAGGCAGACGGATCATTAGCCAGAACCAAAGAGTCCATGCAAAAGAAAAGTCCTGAAATTTTCAGGACTTTTCAACTTTTTTGTACGATACTTAACCATCAACTTCGTGGCCATCAATAGGTACAAATTTTAATTGGTTTGATTCTTAGGATTTGGATGTTCTTGGATTTGGATCTTCTTGGAATTGGATTTTCTGATAAGTTTGATCGATCAGGATTCAGGGTTTCTCTGGATGTTTGGATTTTGGTTTTTTTTAAGGATTTGAATCAAACGGGATTCTTCTTCAGGACGTTGGATTTTGGATTCGAATCACTAATCAATTCATACTTAACAATACAAACATACGATCCGACCGCCGCCAGTGCAAGAGAATAAATGCTAGATTTCTTCACTGCTGATTTTACTGCCATTTTCGTAGAATTCCCATAGAACTATCGGTATTCTACCTAATTTTTTTGGGTACATCATAAATTGCCCTATTTTGGAGTTCTTAAGACATTATCTATGAGGAACTTCGAAAACAAGACTGTGCTGATCACCGGGGGTACCAGGGGTATCGGTAAATCTATTGCTATCCGGCTGGCCAGGGAGGGCGCCAATATCGCCATTGTAGGCAAGACGGCCGAACCCAATCCAAAGCTGGAGGGGACTATTTATACCGCCGCAGAGGAGATTATTGCCGCCGGGGGCGGAAAGGTGCTGCCGATACAGGGAGATATCCGTTATGAAGACCAGATCAAAGATATCGTTGCCCGGACGATCGATACCTTCGGGCAGCTGGATATCCTGGTCAATAACGCCAGTGCTATCAATATCGCCACGACGGAGCATATGGAGATCAAACGCTTTGATCTCATCCAGCAGATCAATGTGAGAGGGACTTTCTTCATGAGCCAGGCTTGTATCCCCTATCTCAAACAGGCCCATAACCCGCACATTTTAAACCTCTCGCCGCCGCTGAACCTCGATCCCCGCTGGTTCGGGCCGCACCTGGCCTATACGCTGAGTAAATACGGCATGAGTATGATCGTGCTGGGGCTGGCAGAAGAGCTGAAACAATACCGCATCGCCGCCAATGGGCTGTGGCCAAAGACCACCATTGCTACGGCTGCGGTAAAGAACCTGCTGGGCGGGGACTTTTTGATGCAACGGAGCAGGCTGCCCGAGATCGTGGCGGATGCAGCCTATTATATTCTGCAAAAGCCATCCTTTGAAACCACCGGCAATTTCTTTATTGACGAAGACGTCCTGAGACAGGAAGGGGTGACAGATTTCGGCCACTATGCCGTCAATCCCGACCAGAAGCTTATGAATGACCTGTTTCTCTGATCGATACGACAGCCCATGGATCAGCTATTGAGCAAAACGCCTGTGAGGCCTTCAGCTATGTCCCTGTTGACCCTGTCATTACCTAGCTCTTTCTGCTGGCCACGAGCAGGGCGGCGGCAGCGAGGCCGGTGTCCTTGATCAGGTTGGTCATCGGAAACCTCCTGGCGCTGGCATCGGGCGCATTCAATACTGCGGGCAGATGCACCGTCAGCACGATCAATAACAAAAAGAGACACAGCAGCAATCCTGCCAGCCGCGCCTGCCTGTCGATCAGGAAAGAAATAGCCGCGAGAATCAAACAGGCGCCGGTAATATAGACCCATATAACACCGCCCGGAAGAAAAGAGGGCACCATTTTCTGCATGCCGGTACCAACTATGAAGTGGTTGAGACCGAAGAAACCAATAACGAGGGCATAGAAGATCGTCCCGATCTTAGAGAGGGTTGCATTATTCATATGGCAATCGTTTATGTTACTTCTAATATAACAAAAAATTACCGGATAACGCGGATTATCTTTGCACAAGGATGGGCATGGCCGGTAGGAACGGCGGTTAGAGATCGGCTTTCGGGTGCTCTATCGTCTGTTCGGGGGTTTTCTCGGGCCTCATCTGCGGGAACAGCAGCACATCCTGGATGCTGGTCTGGCCCGTCAGCCACATGCACAGCCTGTCGATACCAAAGCCGATGCCGGCGGTTGGCGGCATCCCGTATTCCAGCGCGCGGAGGAAATCATTGTCGATGAACATGGCTTCATCATCGCCTCGCTCCATCAGCTGAACCTGTGCCTCGAACCGCTCCCGCTGGTCCAGCGGGTCATTGAGTTCGCTGTAGGCATTGGCGAGTTCCTTTCCGTTGACCATCAGCTCAAAACGCTCGACCAGGCCGGGACGGCTGCGATGCTTTTTAGTCAGGGGACTCATCTCTACCGGGTAGTCGATGATAAAAGTCGGCTGGATAAAATGATGCTCGCATTTCGAGCTGAAGATCTCATCGATCAGCTTGCCCTTGCCCATGGTTGGGTCGGCATGGATATCCAGGCGGCGGCAGGCCTCCCGAAGACCTTCTTCGTCCATCCCTTCGATATCGATACCCGTATATTCCTGGATGGCATCGTACATGGTGACCCGGCGATAGGGGGCCTTGAAATCGATTTCCTGCCCGTCCACCAATACCCAGCTCTTGCCGTTAGTCGCCAGGGCGGCGCTTTCGAGCAATTGCTCAGTCGTCTCCATCATCCACAGGTAATCCTTATAGGCCGTATAGAATTCCAGCACGGTGAATTCGGGGTTATGGGTGCGGTCCATGCCTTCGTTGCGGAAGTTACGGCTGAATTCATAGACCCAGTCGAATCCGCCCACGATCAGTCGTTTGAGGTATAGCTCGTTGGCTATTCGCAGATAAAAAGGCACGTCGAGGGCATTGTGATGCGTGATGAAAGGGCGTGCTGCTGCCCCGCCGGGAATGCTCTGCAATACAGGGGTATCTACCTCCAGGGCGCCGCGTTCGTTGAGGAACGTGCGGATGGCGTTGATCATCTTTGTCCGCTTGAGAAAGACCTCTTTTACCCCGGGATTAACGACAAGGTCGGCATACCGTTGACGGTACCGGAATTCAGGATCGGTCACTTCGTCGAAAACATTGCCTTGCTCATCCCTTTTTACGACGGGCAAAGGCTTGAGGGATTTCGCCAGCAGGGTGAAGGTCTGGGTATGGATAGACGTTTCCCCGGTACGGGTGACAAACACAAAACCGGTTACCCCGATGAAATCGCCGAGGTCGAGCAGGTGCTTGATCACATTGTCGAACAAAGTTTTGTCCTCACCGGGACAGAGATCGTCCCTGCGCACATAAAGCTGGATGATCCCCTGGCTATCCTGGATTTTGATAAATAATACCTTGCCTTTATCATTAATGCTCATGACCCGCCCGGCAAGCGTAACCTTGCTGAACTCCTCTTTGTTTTCTTCCGTAAATCGCTTTAAAATATCAGCGGAGTAATGGCTGACGGGAAACAAAGCGGCCGGATAGGGGTCAACGCCCAACTGCTGCAGCCCGGCCAGCTTTTCACGCCGGATGATCTCCTGTTCCGATAGATTTGATGTGGTCATAATCCAATAATGATTGCAAAATTCCGGCAAAGGTAAGCCAATTGGACATTTTGTCTGGATAATTGTCAAATGCTTGCAAGGTATTGGTGGGCCTGACCGTTGTTTCTAAAGTACTCTCCATGATTAAGTTCTGGAGTTCTGAAGTCGTGTTCAGAGGGTCTTTTTGTCCAGAATTTTGAAATTTGCAAACAGAAATTGCATAAAAAAGCCCTCTGCTTACCGACCATTACATAACATGTTGGTTTACAGTCCTATTAGAATAATCAAGGAAAAGAAGTAAATTTGTAAAAAGCCATAGTTTATGGATCTTATTATCGATTTTGACGGCATCACGGACTCTTCAAAACAGGATTGGCTCCTGCGCACCTTGAAATTGATGGGCATAGGGTATCATACCGCCGAAAAGCCCCAAACCCTCGATGAATACAATAATGATCTCGAGTCGGGGAACGCCGAAATCGAAAAGGGTAATTTCATGACTAATGACCAACTGAAGAAAGAGATGAAGTCATGGTAACGGTATGGGCGCCTCAAGCAATAGTAGAGTTAAGAAAAGCGTACGACTATATTAGCAAGGATTCTCCCCAAAATGCCAGGAAGGTTGTTGATGAACTAACACGAATTGCAGACCAATTGCCTGCCCAACCTGAAATGTTCCCCGCCGATAAATTCAAGAAAAATAATGATGGCTCCTGGCGAGCGTTTGAAAAATTCCACTACCGTATTTCGTATCTGATAACTTCAAAGGAAATTCGTATTGTTCGAATGAGGCATACAAGCAGGACGCCGCTGCCGTATTAATCTACCGATTGAACCTATTACCTGTAAGAACTTGAAAGCTGCTTTCATCCGGCAGGTCATGTGCCCACCAATTTCTCAATGAACTGTGATTCCTTAGGAATTCGGCCTGCTCTTTTTTAACAACGGATTGACTTTCGAAATCTCTTTTAACCGTTGTACTTGTTCTAAAGCTTGCGCATAGGAGATTTCTGGCTGCTGTGCAATTATCTTCTTCCCCCTCAAGGACGATTCCTCCAACGATATTTTTAAGTCTTTTTAGGGTATCATCACTGAACATTTGCCGTAAAATTAATAAAAAGAGGGGATACTGCAAATTGAAATAATAAATATATTTAATATGAAGCCAAGGTCGAATTAAGTTTGCTTTTGCCCTATCAAGATGGACAAATTATCCGCCACATTCAATATGTAAGAGCTTTCTCTAATTTTGCTAAAGGTAGATATGATTGTGGCAGAAATGCCCGAATAGCCAATAAAGGCGCCCATCAGTTGTCCGGCCAAAGCTGCATTTGTATCTGTATCCCCACCGCATCGTATGATTTCGGAGATTACTTCTTCGAAGTTGTGTTCTTTAATTTTTTGAGCTGCAAAAATGGATATTGGTACTGATTGGATAACATGACCTGAGCAGCCAATTAATCTAGCGGCATCAAGAATACTTATGGAAGGATTTTCCTGTAACGTCAATAAATTATCCTTGACGGAGGTATCCGGAATGAAAGGTACCACGAGGTCAATTAAATTCTGACCGTATTTCCATTGATTTGTAATGATTGAATCTAAGGCGTACAGTATAGATAAGCATCCGACATACGCCTCGTCGTTTTTATGAGTTATGTTACAGATGTCGCGGATAAGCATCCGTTCTTCGGAGATGTTCAAGAGAAAGGCAAGCGGTGCTATTCTCATTGCTGCTCCATTTCCTGCGGCATATTCTCCGGATCGACCCGAAAGCCCCCAATGTGCTCCCGCCTGCAGATCCCTTAGAGCCTTAAGTGTGCTGGAACCTAGACCGGTAAACATTCTTTTGTTGAACCATTCCAGAAATTTTTTGGAAATGCTTTCGGGGGATACCCGTTTAGCCTGTATAATTGATTCGCATGTGGCTATAGTTAATTGCGTATCATCGGTTATGCCATTAAGGACGTCAAAGTCAACGAAAGTAACTTCCTTTTGCCCTTCATAATAACTGCCAACTGAATCACCTATTGCTCCGCCAACCAAACATCCCTTCAATCTGTCTTTTATATTTACCATGTGTCATACTTTCTTATTTGCACAATCCAAGGCCTAAGAAACCTCCCAGGCATTTTACATGACCTATAAAGATATGTAGAACCCTTAGCTAAACGAAACGCGCGTTTCCCCCTTTTTACACGGAAAAACCTGTATATTTCTGCATATGAAACTGTGGAATGCTCACTATATGCGTTTGATCGTATTGCTGATCATTTTCGCTTGCCTGCATTGCCATGCCCAAACCACTTTGCTAAATCGAACGAGTCGTCGGGTAGACTCCAACTTTGTATTAAGAGAGGTTTCAAATGTATTTGAAGTAACCGGCAGCAAAAATGTAAAGTGGCACCTGATAGCAAAGCACGCTGAAATCACAGCCACCGATAGCCCGTGGCTCTTTAAGGTCGAATCGTCCCGATTAGGGCCGGACACTTTTTTTCTTTCACGAAATGGGACAGTTATTGTGACAAAAATATTCAACGTTATACAACCATCTCCGCCATATGCTCACTGGGGCATCCTCAAAAAAGATACAGCTACTAAAGAAGAAGTGATCGCCAACAGACGCATGATCATATCGCTGCGGGAGTGCGACAATTGTCTGCGGTTCACTGTGTTCGGGTTTACCATCAAATTCATCACAGATCAATTACCGGAATATCAAAAAACGATCAATGTTAAAGGCTACGAGCTAACCGGAGAGGCGGCCAGCCTGATTGCAAAATTGACCCATGGCGACAAGATAGTCTTTGATCGCATACTAGTGGAAGCACGTGATGCGCGGATCAGGGAAATGCCAGGATTTACGCTCGTTATTAGGTAGCTCTGTTTCATGACAGGTGTAGGTCATTTTTAAGCCAGCGCGAGCAACACCTGCCACGCCGCTGCGACCTTGCCTTCCTGCAGCAGCTGCCGGGCGTAGGAATGTAGCTCAGCCTCCATCTCCCCGGGACTAACGGCATAGTATTGAAAGATCTGCTGCAGCCGTTCATCGTGATAGGAAGGATCTATCGCCGGCAGGGCATGTACGTTGGCCAGCTGCCCCAGGTCATTACCGCTGAGGATCTTGCTGCGGCGGATGCTGTCAGGCAGCGCATCGATGCCGATCCCGAGGCGGGTGTTGGGCTTTTCCACCATGAACAGGCTGTCCGCGCCGACGCGGCAATACCAGTCATCTCCCAGTCGGGCCACCAGCGGCAGCTTGTGGGGGTCGATGCGCCCGGTGGTACTGTCCAGGATCGAGTCGTCGATATGCATCCGCAGCGCCTCGCAAATGACCAGGTTACCGGCGCCTCCCGCCTCGCCCAGCGGTTTCAGTTCCAGCACCCGGCACTCGATCCGCACTTTGCTCTCCTTCACCATCGGCGGTCTCACCAGGGTGGCCGGCTCCTCCGTGAACCCGGCCTTGGCAAACTCCGAGACCCCTTTTGGATAGTCGCAGCTGGACAGGCTGACCTGCTGCACCATCGGGTAGTCGACGATATTGATCACCGCTTCCGGCACCTCCTGCACATTATGCCAGGTATGTTTGGTGGTATTGTCGCGCACCCGCCGCGAGGGGGAAAAGATCAGGATCGGCGGCGTCGAGGAGAACATATTGAAAAAGCTGAAAGGGCTCAGGTTCACCTGTCCCGCACTGTCGATGGTGCTGGCCAGGCAAATGGGCCGGGGCGCCACCGAAGCCTGCAGATAGCCTTGTCTTTGGACAGGCGTCAGCGTGGCCAGATCGACGGTCATCGTTTTTTGCCCTCCAGCAGCGACAGATCACTTTCTTCGCGGACGATCGTATTGCTAAGGACACCCAGGCCATCCACTTCCATTTCTACTACATCATTATCTTGCAGCCATTGCTCCTTGTACTCAGGGTCAGTCAGTTTCCCCGTACCGTTGAGTTCCAGCAGGCAGCCGGTACCTACCGTGCCACTGCCGATCACATCACCGGCATACAGGTCGACGCCATACGACGCCCTTTCAATGAGCTCGGCAAAGGTCCAGTCCATATCGGCCAGGTTGCCATCGCTGAGGGTCACCCCGTTCACCCGGCATTGCATCCGCAGGTTCCAGCTGAGCCCGGTATGGCCCGCCTTACAGGGAACTTCGAATTCCTGCAGCTCATCGGGGGTGACGAGCCAGGGGCCGGTTGCAGTGGCGAAGTCCTTGCCTTTTGCCGGGCCCAGGTTCAGCAACATTTCTTCCGCCTGCAGGGTCCTGGCGCTCATATCGTTCATGATCATGAGGCCGGCAATGTAGTCATCGGCTTCCGACGCCCGGATATTCCGGCCATTCCTGGCAATGACGACCGCCACTTCCAGCTCGAAATCGAGTTTGTGAAAATGGTCCGGCATACAACGGATATCGCCGGGCCCCTGGATGCTGTGATGATTGGTGAAATAAAAAACAGGGAATTGATCGAACTCGGGGATCATCGGCACTTTGCGGTTGCGTCTTGCAGCTTCGACATGCTGACGGAAGGCATACCCGTCGCGGCAGGAGGCAGGAAACGGTACCGGGGCCAGCAGCTGCACATTTTCGATGGGGACTGCTTTCCTGCTATTGAGATGCCCCTCCTGGATGGCGAGATCCCCAGCCTGCACGATGGGAAACAGTTCATCCCAATAATTCAGGAACATATTCATCGTGTTGGGAATGTCGGGATGGACCAGCCCAACGTCATACAGCAGCCCGTCGACCAGTACGGCCAGCTGTTCATGCTCATCTTTCAGATAAGAGACTAGCTTCATGCCGTCAAAGTAAAGGATTTTTTTTTAGCTTTATCGATGCGCATGCGACGATTCGTCCTTTACACCCTGCTGTTGGTCATTTTTCACCGGGCGGCTGCCCAGGAGACCGCGGCTGCCCAGGAGACCGCGGCTGCCCGGGAGACCGCGGCTGCCCGGGAGAAGACAGATCCTTTCCTCCGGGACTTACTGCGGCGACAAGCCTTCCCCGCCTTACTCCATGTGCTTGACCATCCCGATTCCTTTCGTTATCAGCTGATCTATACCCGTATCGACCGTGACAAGGATAACCGGCCGCATTTTCACAACTATTATTTCCGGGTGAACCCCCTGGAATATTACAACCCTGCATCAACGGTAAAAATGCCGCTGGCATTCCTTGCGCTGGAAAAAATGGACAGCCTTGCGCGATATGGCATCGACAAAGACACGCCCATGTTCACGGACAGCGCCTACAGCGGTCAGACAACGACGTATACCGACAGCACCGCCAAAGCCGGCCTGCCTTCGCTGGCCCAGTATATCCGCAGGATCTTTCTCATCAGCGACAATGACGCCTACAACCGGTTATATGAATTCCTGGGCCAGGGCCCGATCAACCGCCGTCTCTGGCAGCTGGGCTATCCCGACATCCGGATCACCCGCCGCTTTATGCCGATGACGGAGGACGAGAACAGGCATACCAATCCCATCCGTTTCGGGACGGACAGTCATGTACTGTACCGGCAGCCGCCCGCGGTCAGTAACCTCGATTTCGATTTCAGCCACAGCATCCTCATCGGAGACGCCTACTATGACCGCCATGACTCTCTTGTCCATGCGCCGATGGATTTTACCCGGCACAATAACTTTCCGCTGGAGGATGCGCAGCAGATCATGCAATCCGTGCTGTTTCCTGAATCGGTTCCCCCCGCAAGACGGTTTCACCTGAATGACCGGGATGAGCGCTTCCTCTACCAGTATATGTCCGAATATCCCGGCGAGTCTGCCAACCCTCATTATGATACGGTTAATTATTTCGACGGCTATACCAAATTCTTCTTCTTCCGGGCTGGCCGCACTCCCATTCCGTCCTATATCCGAAGTTTTAATAAACCGGGCTGGTCCTATGGCTTCGCCACGGATATCGCCTATGTCGCCGACTTCCGGAATAAGGTGGAGTTCATGCTGAGCGGAACGATATACGTCAACAGGGATGGGATTTTAAATGATGATAAATACGAATATGAAGAAATAGCCTATCCTTTCTTCAAGGAGATAGGCAATATTATTTACCAATATGAGTTGCAGCGTAATCGTGCCTACCGGCCGGACCTGAGCCGGTTTGCCTTGTCTTACGATTGAAAGGTTCTTCGTACCTTTGCATTACAATCTGAGCTACCATGGAATTCGAAAAGATACATAACAAGGGACAGGCACAGCTGTTTAAGAACCAATATCTTGAAATGCTGACCAAGACCCACCCTCTTGTGATCTGGGGGATGTACCTGCCTATCATCAGCTATTCGCTGTATTATAGCGGCTCCCGGCTGGATTTTCCGGTGGTCCGCATAGCGCTGGTTTTCCTGGCCGGAATGCTTTTCTGGACCTTTTTCGAATACCTGATGCACCGTTACGTCTTTCATATGATAGCGGAAAGCCCGAGGGCCCGGAAGTTCATCTACACCCTGCATGGCAACCATCATCATTATCCGCGGGACAAAGAGCGCCTGTTCATGCCGCCTGTTCCCAGCCTGATCATTGCCTCGTTGATTTTCCTGATCCTTCGCCTGGTTATCGGCACCAATGTATTCATGTTCTTTCCGGGCTTCATGCTGGGATACCTCTTATATGGCAGCATGCATTATGCGATCCATGCCTGGAATCCCCCCTTCAAATGGATGAAGCCTTTGTGGCGGAATCATCACCTGCATCACTACAAGGACGAGCATAAAGGTTATGGGGTGAGCAGCACCATCTGGGACCGGGTGTTCGGCACCATGTTCGATCTGAAAAAAGAAAAGGAAGACAAAGAGAAGGTCAAGGAACTGATGTTTTAGGTCTTCCGGCCATATTCCCTCCGGGTCAATATTTTCTGCCATTGTCTTTCGAGGATCAGCCGGGCGATCAGCTGACCGCTGTCGGATGCCTGATTGTCCCGCAATACCCCGCGCAGTCGTGTTTCATTGACGTCGATCCGGTAGAGCAGTTGAACGAGCGCATTGAAGTCTTTATTGATCATGTCATTGATCCTTTCGGCTAACAGCGCTTCCAGCGCTTCCATGGTGGGCGCCTCCTGAAGGTCCAGTCCGTAGGAAGTGTTGAGATCATATAATAGCGCTTTCGTTTCCATTAGAATTTTTCCATGACGCCCAGTCCGAAGAGGGCGAAGTCATATTTCACCGGGTCTTCCGGGTCCAGCAGGGCCAGGTTTTGGGTCAGTTCCAATGCCGCCGCCCAATCCGTTGGCGTTCGGGTCAGCAGGCCAAATCTTTTGGCTACCCTGGCTACATGCAAGTCCAGCGGACAGATCAGCTGGCCGGGCGAAATACGCCTCCAAAGGCCGAAATCCACTCCTTTATTGTCTTTCCTGACCATCCAACGGAGGAACATGTTCAACCTTTTGCAGCTGGAGTTCCTTTCCGGGGTGGCGATATGCTTGCGCGTGCGCGCGGGGACATCGTCCAGCGAAAAGAAATAATGGTGGAAAGCGGTCAGGGCGTTGCCGGCCTCATAAGTTGGATCAC
Organism: Chitinophagaceae bacterium; assembly: GCA_003167015.1. Classification (GTDB taxonomy): domain Bacteria; phylum Bacteroidota; class Bacteroidia; order Chitinophagales; family Chitinophagaceae; genus Puia. The sequence goes on from PMUF01000209.1 coordinate 18,877, forward strand.
CCAGCAGAAAAACATCTTCCAGCGAGTCATGCCTCGAGTAATGATGCCGGAAGAATTCGATGAAATACAGCAGGTCGGTCGGATTGAAAGTCCGGTGCTTAAACGCCAGCAGCTTTTTCAGGTCTTTGTCCGTGTGATGGAGAATAAATTGATAAGGCGACCGGTCCATCAGCTGCATCAGCTCTTCCGATTTCCGGATGATGGAGGTACGGTTACCCCAGGAGAAAATGGCGGTGAAGAAGCCTGCTATTTCTATATCCTGTTTCAGGCTATAGGCATGCGGAACCCTGACCGGATCGTCGGCAATAAAAGATGAGCGGTTGTATTCCGTCACCTTTCTATCCAGGAATGCCCGGAGAGCCTCCGGTTCGATGTCATATGAAGGAGACGCGATCATCCTATAGCCTGCTGAAGATCTTCTATCAGGTCCTCCACATCTTCGATGCCGACGCTCAACCGGATCAACGAATCCCCCAGCCCATTGCGAAGACGTTCTTCCCGCGGGATGCTGGCATGCGTCATGCTGGCCGGATGATTGATCAGCGATTCAACGCCGCCCAGGCTTTCCGCCAGGGCAAAGACCTTCGTCGAGGACAAGACCTTCGTCGCGGCGGCGAGGCTGTCATCTTTCAGGGTAAAGCTCATCATGCCGCCGAAGCCGCGCATCTGCTTTTTCGCCACCGCATAGCCCGGATGGTCTTCGAACCCGCACCAGTATACTTTGCCAACCTTGGGATGTTTGCGCAGCCAATGGGCAATCTTTTCGCCATTTAAGCAATGTCTGTCCATACGTACATGCAGCGTCTTCAGCCCGCGAAGGACCAGGAAGCAATCCTGGGGCCCGGGTACCGCTCCACAGGCTTTCTGGATGAAATATAATTTCTCCCGCAGTTCATCACTATTCATGACCAGGCAGCCGTGGATCACGTCGCTGTGACCGCCGAGATATTTGGTGGCGGAATGCAGGACAAGATCGGCGCCCAGGTCCAATGGGTTTTGCAAATAGGGAGAGGCAAAAGTGTTGTCGACACAAAGCAGGATCTTACGTTGATTGGCAATGGCTGCCAGCGCTGCGATATCGACGATATTGATCAGCGGGTTGGTCGGCGTCTCTGCCCAGATCAGTTTCGTATTCGCGTTGATATGAGGAAGGATAGCGGATGCATCCTGCATATCGACAAAGTGAAACCGGATGCCTGCCTTTTCAAAAATTTTGGTGAACAACCTGTAGGTTCCTCCATACATATCGTTGGCGGCAATCACTTCATCACCAGGCACCAGCAGCCGAAGGACAGCGTCAGTAGCGGCGACACCGCTGCTGTAGCACAGTCCATGCCGGCCATTCTCTATATGAGCCAGCGCCGATTCCAATGCTGCACGCGTAGGGTTCTGCGAACGGGCATATTCATATCCCTTGTGTACGCCCGGAGCAGACTGAACGTAAGTGGAAGTCTGATAGATCGGTGTCATGATCGCTCCCGTGGAAGGATCTGGCTCTATGCCTGCATGGATCAGTTTGGTTGAAAGTTTCATGGGTTAAAGATACAAAGGAACCGCTTATGGAACCGTTCTGCCAGT
>PMUF01000573.1 GCA_003167015.1 Chitinophagaceae bacterium
TGTAGTGACGGCTCAAAGATTGTCGACGGGGGAACTGGCATTTGTGGCCAAGGGGGTGTCGCCGTTTGCGGCGAGGAGATATTTTATTTTTAAGGGGAGCAGAACTGCGACCGGCGCAGTAAGCGTTGGGGCGGCGTCGCTGGACAACGGGCTGCTGCATGTGGTCATCGATCAGCGGACAGGCGCCATCAAGAGTTTGCGGGCGCGGGCGGTCGACAACGATTTTGTCGATTCCACCGCCGGTGAATACCTCAATGACTACCTTTTCCTGCAAGGAAACAATCTGGCGGATCTGCAACGCAATGGGCCGGTGACCATCGCCGTCAAAGAGAAAGGACCAGTTCTGGCCACACTACAGATCACAACCGATGCGCCGGGCTGCAACAAACTGACCCGTGAGCTGCGACTGGTGAAAGGTTTTGATTATGTGGAGCTGACGGATATCCTTGACAAAAAGCCGGCAACGCTGAATCCACATCCGGGCGACTACGCCTGGGCGAACACCCAGGGTAAGGAGAGTCTGAATATCGGGTTTCCCTTCCATGTGGACGGCGGAGCGATGCAACTGGATATCCCCATGGCCATCATGCGGCCCGAGCTCGATCAGCTGCCGGGTTCGTGCAAGAACTGGCTGGAGGTCGGTAATTGGGCTGATGTCAGCAATGCCCGTGCCGGTATCACCTGGGTAACGCTGGACGCACCGTTGGTGGAAGTTGGCGCCATTACCGCCGTACTGCTGGGTGGGCAGAGTCATCCCGAGGTCTGGCGCAAAAAAATAGAGCCTACTCAAAAACTATATTCCTGGGCGCTTAACAATCACTGGGAGACCAATTACCGGGCCTACCAGGATGGCATTATTACGTTCCGTTATGCTTTGCAGCCTCATGCGGCCTTCGACCCTGTGGCATCCACGGAGTTCTCCACCGGATTGGTGCAGCCGCTGATCATCGCGCCGGCTGTGGGCGCTACCGACACGGTATCCTTACTGCGACTGAGCTCGCCGGCGTTGGTCGTACTGGCCTTGCGGCCCAGCACGGATGGCAAAGCGTGGATCGTGACACTGTTCAACCCGGGAAGCGAGGCGGCTACGACCCGCCTGCAATGGGCTGTCCCGGTGAACGGAACCTATTACAGCAACACGGGTGATGCTGCGCTGGCAGCCGTGGCTGATGGCCTGGTCCAGGTCGCTGCCCGTGACGTGGTCACCGTGAGGGTGAACAAATGAGCAGGTCATCGATGAGCGGTGCATCTTCTTACCGCCAGGCCGCGCCGGTCCTGCTGGGGTTTTTCGTCATGGGCATGGTAGATGTGGTGGGCGTAGCCACCAATTATGCCAGGAGTGACTTTGGGCTAAGGGACAGCGTGGCCAATTTGCTGCCTCTGACGGTATTCATGTGGTTTGCGCTCTTATCCGTGCCCACCGGGCTGCTGATGAACCGGCTGGGGCGTCGCACTACCGTGCTGATCGGCATGGGCATTACCTTCCTGGCGTTGCTGATCCCGCTGGTAGCCTACCGCTATACTGTTTTATTGATAGCCTTCGCGTTGATCGGTATCGGCAATACCCTGTTGCAGGTGGCGTTGAATCCGTTGCTCGCTGATGTGACGCCTGCGGCGCGGTTGACGAGCGCACTGACGCTGGGGCAGCTGATCAAGGCGGTGGCCTCTTTTCTGGGACCCGTCATTGCGGCTTGGGCGGCGGTGGTACTGGGGAGCTGGAAGGGCATGCTGCCGGTGTTTGCCACAGTGACGGCGGTGGCGGCGGGATGGTTGGGAATGACGGGGGGTGGCGGGTCGCCCGCGGACGTGGTTGGGGCGGGCGACGCCGCAGGCCAGGGAACTGGTTACCAGGAGACCGGAAGGGATGCTCCAGCGACTGTGATGGATTGCCTTAGGCTGTTGAAAGACAAAAAGATCCTTGCGCTGTTCTTCGGCGTAGTAGCCATCGTAGGACTGGACGTGGGGTTGAACACTACGCTTCCCAGGTTTCTGATGCAGCAGCTGAAGTTGCCGTTGGCGCAGGCAGGGCTGGGGACGAGCCTGTATTTCATTGCCCGGACGGCGGGCTCTTTTGTGGGCGTGTTGTTGCTGGCGAAGTGGACAAGTGCGCGGGTGTTTAGGGTCAGCGCGTTGCTGGCGGTGGGCGCGCTGGCGTTGTTGCCGGCGCAGACGGTTCTGTGGACCGTACTGCTGTTGATCGTCCTGCTGGGGCTGGCGGTGGCCAATGTCTTTCCCATTCTCTTTGCGGCGGCGCTGCAGCGGACTCCCGAGCGCGCCAATGAGATATCGGGGCTGATGATCATGGGTGTGTCAGGTGGCGCGGTGCTGATGCCCGTGATGGGACTGATCGCGGATCATTTCGGTCAGGCCGGGGCGCTGTTATTCTTATTAGTGACGCCGCTGTATCTACTGGGGCTGGCAAGCCGGATTAGCGCTTAGCCCTTCAACTTCCTCAACTGCTGTAATAAGGCTCGCATATCCTTGGGCAGAGGTGCTTCGATCGTATGGAAGTTGGCGTCCGCGTCCTGGAAATGCAGCAACTGCGCATGCAGGGCGAGGCGGGAGAGAATAGGCCGCTCGTGTTCTTCCGTCTTCGACAATTTATAGTTGCGTTTTATAGAGGACAGTAAGATCGGCTTACCATCACCGTACAACTCATCGCAGGCGATGGGATGGCCGAGGGCCTGCATGTGTACACGGATCTGGTGGGTGCGGCCGGTGTGCAGGTTAAACTGCAACAGTGAGTAGGGGCCGGCGGTCTCGATGACTTCGTAGTCGGTCAGAGATGCCTTGCCATGACGATGGACGGTCATGACGCCGGGTTTGGCGGGATGTTCGGATATGGGCAGGTCGATGCTGCCTTTTTGTTCAGGCGGCGTGCCCAGGACGATGCCCTGGTAGATCTTTTCAACAGTACGCTCTTCGAAGATTTTCGAAAAATATTTATGGGTGGCTTCGTCCTTGGCAAAGACGATGACGCCGCTGGTGTCACGGTCGAGGCGGTGGACGGTGAAGATGTTGCCGTATTTTTCTTTCAGCAGGCTTTTGAGAGAGGGATCTTTTCCCTCGCGGTCAGGGATGCTGAGCACACCGGCGGGTTTGTTGAGGGCGATGAAGGTGTCGTTCTCGAATAGTATGTCGGGCTTGATCATGATATTAATCGTTGAATAAAAATAAATTATGACTCTATTTGATCCATTAGATAGTCACAGGCAATATCGCAGATTTCGATAATCTCTTCTGGTAAAAGTTGTTGTGTGTATAATTTCTTTTTGAAAACCTGCTGATTGTTATAGTTTGTCAGGCTAAATCCATACCAATGTTCATTTAACGTAATGTTCAATTGAACAACAGCGTTGAAAGTATCGACGCCAGCTGGCCTGAACGTATTTAAGTATATCAGCAAGCTGATTTTTTTATTCGGAATTGACTGCTGTTCTTTTTGTAGGTGCTCAGCCATATCCTTCAGGGAATGTATTTTGGAATTGTCTACATACCACGAATGGGTCATCTGCAAAAAATAATCAGTGAATTCCTCCATGCGTCTGAGCATATTTTCGAATAACGGTTGTATACTTTGCCTGAAGACATTTTCCAACAGAGAAATGGTAATGGCTGTTTCGACCTTGTTGGTATTCAAAGAGCTCAGCTTGTGCTTTAATTTTTCGAAGCGTTTTTCTGTTGGGCGTTTTAGTTCTTCAGTTTTCTCTTCCAATTCTTTTTCTAATTCCGCAATGCTCGGCATTTCGCCTTTTAGCTCTTTAGGCAGAGCCTTGGATAATTTGTAATCAGAGACTGCTATTGGCTTTTTTACTCCTTCCAAAGCATACCGTACTACTGTGTTATTGGGCGTTTTGCAAAGCAGCACTCCGATGGTTCTACTATGAGTCTTGCTGCGTATTTGATTATCTACAGCATTAATGTAAAAATTAAGTTTACCTGCAAATTCGGGTTTAAAATCTCCCACCTTTAATTCGAATACAATGAAGCAGTTCAGGTTGTAATTGAAAAATAATAAATCCAAGAAAAAGTCATCGTTTTCTACCTGGATATTATGTTGATTACCTACATAGGCGAACCCCCGGCCCAATTCCAGCAAGAATTTTTTTATATGCTGAATAAGCGCTCTTTCTACATCTTTTTCCTTCATTTCGTCGCCTACATCCAGGAAGTCCAGCAAATAGGGGTTTTTAAAAGTTTCTTTTGCCAGATCGGAGCGATCGTCGGATAAGGTATGTTCGAAGTTGTTAATTGCTTTTCCCTGCCTTTCGTGAAGTTGGTTGTCTATTTGTAATGCAAGGAGATTTCGGCTCCATCCGTTTTCGACAGTTTTTTGAATATAAAAAAGTCGATTTTCAGTTGTTTTAACTTTGTCCAGGATAACCTGATGGTGGGCCCAGGGTATTTGATATACAAGTTGTTGTAATTTTGCAGCAGGTTGCTGCAAAATTGGTGATTTCCCCGTGGAGGCGTTCTTTTTTTTGACTGAATACGATTTTGCGACGGAAGGTTTCAGTTCTTTATATTCCGGGTATGCTTTGAAAAACTCCCTCATGTACCGTAGGCTTCTCGGTGAAAAACCTTTCATTTCGGGGAACTCCACTTTCAGATCGGCCGACAAACGATCGATTGTTTTGGCGCCCCATCCTCCCGTAGTTTCCATTTCTTCTGTGGTTTTCCCAATTTCCCAGTAGATCCGTAGAATGTGTCTGTTAACTGTCAATACGGCTTCGGATCGTACATGGCGAATTTTTTCCTTGAGGGTCGTCAATAGTTCATGATAAATCCTGGGCGCCATACTAAGCTATCTGATGTGTCATACAAAGCTAAAAGTAAATCTGACATCGATTAAAACAATCAATACGACGCTATTTGCCGCCGCCTTTGCGGGGTGGGCGCGGCGTACGGGGTTTTGCGGAGGCATGCGGGCCGCGGGGCGATTTCGCGGGAGCTCCGTCGCGGGCGGGGCGTTTGGTCGGGGGATGCGAACCTGCGTGTGCCGCGATTGGTTTGCGAGCATTCGTGGGAGTTTGGTCAGCTTCGGGCGTGCGGGGCTCCAAGGCTGTTTTCGCGGCGGCTTTTGCGGGCGACGGCGGGGCAGCTTTCGCGGGTGCTTTCACGACGGCCTTCTCGTGCGGCGGTGGGGCTGCCGGACCGGCAGTGAGGTCTTTGGCACGGGCGGCAGAGCCTTTGATGGAAGAGTTCAGGTATTTTAAAATGCGGACTTCCTTCTCCGATAGCAGGCGCCAGTGGCCACGCTGTACGTTCTTCTTCGTGAGGCCAGCATACATTACGCGGTCGAGCCCTCTGACGTCATACCCCAGGTGTTCGAAGATGCGGCGGACGATACGATTGCGGCCGCTATGGATCTCCAGTCCGATCTGGGTCTTGTCTTTCGGGTCGGCATAAGCCATGACGTCGACGTGTGCAGGGCCATCCTCCAGCACGATCTTATCGCCGGCGATGGCGTCGAAGTCGGCTTTCGTCAAAGGCTTATCGAGGGTGACATGATAGATCTTTTTGATCTGATGACTGGGATGGGCGAGCTTTTGCGACAGGTCGCCGTCATTCGTCAGCAGCAGCACGCCGGAGGTGTTACGGTCGAGCCGGCCGATGGGGAATACCCTTTCGGTCGTGGCCTGGCGGATCAGATCCAACACGGTCTTGCGACCCTGCGGGTCTTCAGTGGTGGTGATATAATCCTTGGGCTTGTTCAACAGGATGTAGACGAAGTTTTTAGAGATCGTCACTTTTTTTCCGGCCACTTTGACGAGGTCGGTAGGAGACACTTTGGTGCCCGGCTCTGTCACAGGCTGGCCATTGACGGTCACCTTGCCCTGGCGAATTAACTCTGCTGCGTCGCGGCGGGAACAGATGCCGCCGTGGGCGATATATTTATTGAGGGGAAGCTGATCGGCGTTTTCGCACGGGGCTTTGGCGACCGGGGGGGTGAGGGCTTTGGGAGAAACAGTAGCCGGATGGGGGGTACCTTTTGGGTGGCGCGCACCGGGGGCGGGGGCCTGGGATCCTGGCGGAATGGGGCCTTTGGACGACGCTGCGGCATCCGGGCGGAATGGGCCTTTGCCGGTAGGGTGTGCGGGTTGTTGGCCGCGGGCCTGGCGGCGTTGTTCGAAATGCTGCTCGATGGCGGCTTTTCGCTCTTTTTTAGCCGCTTTTTTCTCCTGGCGGAAGGCTTCTTTGATAGCGCTGTTGCGCTTTTTATTATAGAATTTGCTGAAATTATCGGTTTTGCGCGGGCCAAGGCCGCCTTTTGCGGGGGCGTTGGAGGCTTTTCCGGAGCTGGCCGGGGTGCCGGAGCCGCCTGAGCCTTTTGCGTGGTTGCTTGGGCCTGAGGCTGAGCCTTTTGTGTGGCGTTTGGCGTGGCCGGGTGCGCTATTGGACGGTCGCGCGGACGTGCGTTTTTTAGCTGTCATGTGGACAATTTGCTGTTTTACAACAGTATGAGTTAATGTACAAAGGTAGACAAATTAAACCGGATATCTGTCCGGATTTGGACGCGGGGATTGTCTGTACAACGAAACCAAATCTCATTATATATGGAAAAAACGATGACTATGCCGGAAAAGAGCCGGGTTGTCTCCCATGAAGTCTGGCTGGCTTCGCGGTTGCGGCTATTGGCGAAGGAGCGGGAGCTGACGCGGTTGACGGACAAGGTGAATGACGAGCGGCGCAACCTGCCGCGGGTAAGGATGCAGAAGCCTTATGTTTTCGAAGCACAGCAAGGGAAAGTAGGCCTGGCGGATCTTTTCGGGTCACAACGGAAACTTATTCTGCAACATTTTATGTTTGGGCCCGATTGGACAGAAGGGTGTCCTGGCTGTTCCTTCGGCGCCGACGCTACTTTAGGCATGCTGATGCACCTGGCGCATCACGGATATGCCTTCGTCGCGGTATCGCGGACGCCGCTGGCGAAGATCGAAGCTTTCAAACGGCGGATGGGATGGACTTTCAATTGGGTGTCGTCCCTGGGGAGTGATTTCAATTTCGATTTTAACGTCTCCTTCAACAAGGAAGATCTCGCGAATGGGCCTGTCATGTACAATTATCGGCCGTTGAAATTGACGATCGACGAGATGCCCGGGCTGAGCCTGTTCGAAAAAGATGAAGATGGGGAAGTGTATTATACCTATTCCGGGTATGGGGCCGAGTCTGAGCAACTGGTCGCGTCTTTATGCTACGATCTGAAGGAGCGGGGTGCGGATGGGCCGGTATATGATCTGGGGGAGTGGGTGCGACATCATGATAGATATAAGGATACGGCAGCGGGCGGCAGGGAGGCTGACTGCTGTTGCGGGACCGGGAATTCTCTCAAAGGAGGTGTTTCGTCATGAAAGTAGGGACCTGCTGCAAGAAAACGGCGGGCGGGGTATTACCGGGAGTGCTGTTGCTGCTGATGCCCAAATGTCCGGTATGCCTGGCGTTATATCTTTCAGCGGCGACGGGCATCGGCATTCCTTTTGCCACGGCCAGGTATCTGCGGATGCTACTGATCGCGCTCTGCGTGGGCGCGCTGCTGCTGTTTGCCTGGCGGCGGTGGCGGGATTGGCGGCAGTATAAGGCTGCCCGGTAAAGACTATCTTTACAAAGAGCAAAATGTACATTATGGAAAAATTTTTATTACTGATCCGGGAAGATGCCGAGCAGAGGGAGAAGATGCCCCAGGAAGAGTTCGACCGGTGTATCCAGATCATGGGCGGTTGGGTGGAGTCATTGGCCCAGACAGGGAATTATATCAGCTCCGAGCCTCTGCAGCCCCGTGGGAAAGTGATCGGCAAAGACAATATCGTTTCCGACGGACCTTTTATCGAAGCAAAGGAGGCGATCAGCGGCTATTTTTTGATCCATGCAGAAAACCTTGAACAGGCGGCTTCGATCGCCCAGACCTGTCCACTTGTGTTAGCCGGTCGCCTGGGCATGGAGGTGAGGCCGATCATTCTTTTTGACAATGAATAAAACTGACTATACAATAGCGGTGAATGCCCGGGTCGCCGGCGGGTCCGGAACGAATGACGTGGTGAGCGCCCGGTCCGGAGCAAATGACGTGGCCGAGGCGAATCGCATCGCCGAACAGACGGTCGAGCGACTGTACCGCAGTCAATACGGTAAGATGGTCGCCAACATCCTGAACCGATATCCGGACTTGGGGCTGGAGACAGCGGAGGACCTCGTACAGGATAGCTTTGCGGTGACGCTGACTGAATGGGCGCGGGAAGGCGTCCCTTGCAATCCGCCGGGATGGATCTATGTCGTCATCCGGAACCGGGCCATCAACCGGCTAAAGGCGGATAAGAAGATGTGGGTCGTGGCGGATGCCGGGCAGGCGGTTTCCGAGGGGGTGGGCGTAGGGTATTCCATGGGAGATGCCACGCGGTCGATGCAGGAAAGCATGCTGCAGGAGCAGGTAGTAGATGACGAGCAATTGAGGTTGCTGTTTGCCTGCGCACATCCCGATCTTTCGCCCAAGGTACAGGTCGTGATCACGCTTAAATATGTGATCAATCTGAAGGTGGAGGCGATTGCCAGGGCATTGGGAATGACGGTGGATGGGATCGATAAGCTGTTGTTGCGCGCAAGGAAGAAGATCAGGGAGGAAAAGATATTTTTGGCGGAGCCCAATGCAGCCGGGCTCGTACACCGGCTGCCGATCGTCCACAAGATCATTTACCTCATCTATAATGAAGGATACAAGCCTGCTTTGGGAGAGGCGATCCTGCACGAAGAACTTTGCGGTGAGGCGTTGATATTGAGTAAAGCGTTGATGGATAATGGGCTCGGCGACAAGGCTACGGCCGCCCTGCATGCGTTGATGCTGTTCAATGCTGCACGGTTCGGCGCACGGTTCGGCCCTGCGGGCGAGTTGCTGGATCTCGAGGATCAGAACCGGGAACTATGGTCGAAGCCACTGATCATGATGGGTTGTGATTTCCTCCGCCGGGCGGGGGGATTAGACGTAGGGGGGATAGAGGGGGGAGGAAGGGCGCCCGGGGGCGCAGGCGCTTTTAAAGGAGGGGGCGTCCATGGTCTCGGACGTGGCATCCCACGTGACAGCGCTATCCGGGGCGGAGCTGCAGGCGCCGAACAGGGCGGAGCGGATACCGATGGTGTCACTACCTATCACTATGAGGCCGCGATGGCCTGGGTGCATTGTACGGCCAAAAGTTGGCTTTTGACAGAATGGCGATTGATCAGCAGGCTGTATGAACGGCTGTTGGAGTGGGGGCCTAACCCCTTCGTGCAGCTGAGCTATGCCATCGCCTTGTTCTATGCGGGCGAAAGGACGACGGCCTTCTCTATCCTGCACCAACTGCTGCAGATGCCCGTCATGAATCAGTATTATTTACTAAATGCCACGCTGGGAAAGCTATACCTGCTGGAAGGCCATCCGGACAGATCGAGAGAATTTTTCACCAGAGCGTTGGGGCAGACCGCGCTGGTATCGGAGCAGGAATTTATCCGGCGGAAAATGGAGCTCATCGGAGATTAGGGGGCGTTGGGAATTCATCGGGAATCAGGGCGCCGTCGCCGGGGCCTACATAGTGAAGGCCGGCTTCAGGGGAAGCCGGCCTCGCAAGTATGACACTGAAAGAATAATTATATTCCATTCTCATCAAAGCCCGGGCGATTATCGCCATAGCCTTGACGATGTCCCATTGGGCCGCCGGGGCCGCCGCGATGATGCATTTTTTCGAATTGGGTGTACTGGTCAGGGGTAAGCACAGACTTGTAAGTATCATTGCGCTTAGCCAGAAGTGCCTTCAGCTGATCTCTCTTCTCCTGGGGCAGCAGGTTGTCATTCTCATGAATGGCCTTGACCTGGCTGCGAAGATTTTCCTGGCCGGCCTTGATTTTTGCTACCTGGTCGTCGGTCAGGTTGAGGTGTAATTTCAGCCTTTCGAGACGGGCAACTTCCTTAACCTGGGTGTCTTCGGCCCTCTTTTTACGCCGGGCGGCTATTTCATCGTTCTGCTGCGGTGTCAGCAGGGCCTGGAGCTTGGCCTTTTTCTCTTTTTGCAAGGCGATCAGCCCGGCCTTGTATTGTTTGAGGGTGATGTTGTCCTGCTTGAACAGGTCTTCGGACTTTTGTTTGTAGTCCTTATTAATGGTCACCACCTGCTTACGCTGTTCGGGGGTATAGTGGATTGCCAATCCCCTGTCGCCCCAGCCTCCATGACCGCCGCGACCAAAATGTCCGCGACCGTGGCCGTGACGACCACCGTGACCGAACTGGCCATGTCCCCACTGCCCCTGACCGGGATGATGGTAGGCCCAGCCTTGCTGACCGTCGTGTCCGCCATGGAAACCGCCGGGTCCGCCGAATCCACCGTGGTGAAAGCCATCTCTTTTGGCCAGGCTGTCGCCGCCCGTGCCGTTGCCCCAGCGATGGTGCATCATATGATGATGAGTAGTATCGGAGCTGTTGTTATTGCCGGTGGTTTGCGCACTGGCTGCCCAGCCTAATAGCAGGAGGGCGGGTAATAGAAGTAACTTCATATTAACATGTATTTGTGTAGGTAAGATACGGCTGGGATTAAAATGTTTAATGGAGGGGTACCTATATACACCCGGAAAATTCAGGAATTGACCGAATAGGCGGCGGGTGGACGCGGGTCACCGAAGTTACTGCAAAAAAAATGCCCCGGGAGGGGCAGTCAAAATGATGTGGATAGTCGCGGGTTCTACTTTTTAGTCTTCTTCACTTTCTCGACAAATGTGACTGATACGTCGGCTATAGCGGCGATCTTTTTGACGGTAAACCCCTTTTCGGCCAGGAGTCGTCTAACCACTTGTGTTTTTGCCATTGTGAGGCCTTGTTCGCGGCCCTTCCTGAGACCCTTTCTCAAGGCTTCACCGGCTCTGATCTCGGCGACTGCTTCTATGATACCCATGGTATTCTTTTTTCTTGAAATTTTATCTAACTCTTTTGCGAAAATAAGATTTGTTTCGGGCTCGGCAAAACTGACGTAGTTGTGCAGGAACAATAAGATCGCGTGGATTTTTCTTTTTCTAAACCCTTTGCGGTACAATAATTTAGCTATCGATAACTTTTGCTGCAACAATTCCTCGTCCAGAGCTTTGCCACGTAAGAGTGCCTTTTTTGCCGCCAATATGACCAACGCAAAAGGGTTATCGCTTGCCATCAGATCCTTGTCGTCATAGTCGAGGATGCACAATGTGTTATACTGATAGGTAAGCGCCGACCCCTGGTAACTGCATTCATACCGTTCCGGGAGTTTATGGCCATCTCTCCCGGAAAATATGGCAATAGCAGTCATTGGCCGATCGAACCGGTCGAAGATCCGGCAATAATACTTGAACATTCTTTTGGCAAACAGTGGATCATGCCGGCCCTGTACCTCGATGTGAACAAGGACACAGTCCTCCGTTCCATCTTGCTGGTACACCTTCACCAACTTGTCCACAAACTTTGTGTTCGGTTTCTTTTCCGGGTCAGGGTACATCTCGCCCAATTCCTTATCCAAAAACTCGTACCTTCTTTGCAGGTTAAAGAGTTTGTCAGCCGCCGGGAAAAGAAAACGCAAAAGATCGTCAAACACCTCTTCCAGTATGCTTTTCCAAAGTATATCGTCATTCCTCCGCCTCATGAGTTCACAGGTAAAATTTACCCGAATAATAAAACCTCAATAAATAGCGGGGGAAACGTGCAAAGGATTGCACAAAGTTAGGTGACCTATAATACCGTCAAAAAAAACATTTTGATGCAAACGTTTGCCTGTCGCCGGTGCGCCGACATTGGCTATATTCATAGCTATGTATAAGAAACGCTGTATTGGCCATCTCCTTTTTGGGATGTTGCTGATGGTCACGGGCGCCGCGGCCCAGGAGAATAACGTCAGCTACAAGCCGAGCCTTGAAGACTTTCCGAATCCTGAAAGAGGGTTCTATCTCCCGATAGGGACCAACGCCAGTCATCCCTTCCCGCTAGAGACGGCTCATCTCCGGCGGATGTTCACCGGTCCGCAGATCCAGGGCAAGGCCCGCTATGCGATAAGGTCTACCCTGCTGATGCGGGAATACACGCTGGATACATTCCGTCAGCGACCGCTGAGTCAGGACTTCCTGGACCTTGTCGATCACGATCTCGATGTCATCCGGGAGGCTGGATTGAAAGTGATCCTTCGCTTTTGCTATATCAGTCAGACCCACACCGGTGACTGCCCGGATGTCTACAAGATCTGCCCTCCTTACGGCGATGCGCCCAAAGCTATCGTGCTGCAGCATATCGCTCAGCTGGCGCCGCTGCTGAAGAAGCATGCGGATATCATTGCCGTGTTACAGGAAGGTTTTATCGGTATCTGGGGTGAAAATTTCTATACCGATTATTTCGGCGACCCCGGCAACAACGGCCCCGGCCGCATCATGGACAGCAGCTGGAAAGACCGTAACGAGGTGCTGCATGCGCTGCTGACTGCATTACCTGCAGACAGGATGATCCAGGTCCGCACCCCGCAGATCAAACAGAAATATGTGTATGGTCCCGGGGCAAGCATAGGAGTAGCGCCGCTGACGGCGGCCGAGGGATTTACCATGACCGATAAGGCAAGGATTGGCTATCACAATGATTGTTTCCTCTCCGGTGTCGATGACTATGGCACCTATTACGATTACGGCAGTTCCACCCAGCCGAAAAAAGAGGCCAATCTCCCGCTTCGCCACTATCTTCAGCAGGACAGCCGCTATGTCGCCTTCGGAGCGGAGACCTGCGACGATGCCTATAGCCCTGACAATGATTGCGAGCCCGCCGGACATGCAGAGGCGGATATGGCTGCGGTCCACATCAGCTTTCTCAACGCTGCCTACAACAACGATGTCAACAATGACTGGGATTCGCTGGGCTGTATCAGCAGTATCCGCGAGCGGCTGGGGTACCGGCTGGTGATGAGGTCAGGACGCTGGCCTGCGCGGGCTGTCACGGGGCGGCCTTTTTCTTTCACGTTGCTGATGACCAATACGGGCTACGCCTCACCTTACAACCCGCGGCCCGTCTTCCTGATCCTGCGCAACCATGCTACCGGCAGCGAGCTGGCGTTGCCCTGCCCTGCCGATCCGCGCAAATGGTTCAGCGGGGACTTCGAATGGGACGGAGCGGTACAACTACCGGCGGGGATGGCGGCGGGCCAATATGATCTGCTGCTGGACCTTCCGGACTCCTACCCATCGATTGCCCATCGCCCTGAATATAGTATCCGGCTGGCGAATGAGGATTGTTGGGAGGAAAAGACGGGGTATAATAACTTGCATGTGTCGGTGAGGGTGTGGGCGCATGGAAGTGGGAAGTAAGTGCGGGCGCACGGAGGTGCGAAGTGAGCGGATACGGCGCAGGGAAAAAATTTTTCCGAAAAAGTTTTGTTCGGTAAAAAAAATCTCCTAGGTTTGCTTAAACGTTTGAGTAGAGCACTCCAACCTAATTGCTTACAGCATGAAAAAAAATGTGTCCTTAAAAGACATTGCGAACCAGGTCGGTGTATCCGTCTCCCTGGTGTCGTACGTTCTGAACGGGCACGAAAAGAAGATGCGTGTCGGCGAAGAAATTGCCCGACAAATCAAAGCTACGGCGGAAAGACTACATTATCGGCCGAACCAGATCGCTAAAAGCCTTAAATCCAAGAAAAGTCAGACCATCGGCCTCATTGTGGGGGAGATCCATTACCGGTTCACCACGGGAATCGTGCGTGCCATCGAGCTTGAGGCAAAGAAGAACGGTTATACCGTCGTTATCGGTAATTCGCATGAGGACCTCGGTTCGCTGCACGAGCTGATCCACGTCCTTATCAACCGGCAGGTAGACGGGCTGATCATCGTCGCGGCAGAGAATGCCGAATCGGAAATCGAATACCTGAAAAAGAAAGAAATTCCTTTTGTGCTGATTGACCGGAATTTTCCGTCGGTAGAATCTAATTTCATCGGAATCGACAATTACCGGATTGCCTATCGTGCAGTCGAGTACCTGATCCGGCAAGGCTGCCGGAGGATCGCCTTTGTCAATTATGATACAACTTTTTTCCATCTGAAAGAGCGCAGCAGGGGATACCTGGAGGCGCTGAAGGGACAGGAACCGTTGCTGCGGGAGATCCGGAAGCCTTTCTACGAGCAGGATGTGGCGGCAGCTGTGCGGGAACTGACTTCGCCCGGCGTCGGTTGTGACGCGATCTTTTTTGCTACGGATACTCTGGCTATCACAGGGTTGAAAAACCTGATCAGCCTGCGTGTCAATATCCCGGAAGACGTCGCCTTTATGTCCTTTGACGAGGCAGAAGCGTTTGCCTTGTTCCAGGTACCGGTGACGCATTACCGGCAGCCGCTGGAGGAGATCGGGGTATCGGCGGTGGGGATGCTGCTGGAAGAGATACAGGACGGCAAGGAGGATGGCCGGGATGTCAAACCGAAAAAATGGCGACAACTCTACCTGGATTCCACTCTTGTGGCGGGGAAGTCCTGCCGGGAATAGGGTTTTTTTTTGGCCATTTGCTCAAACGATAAAGCACAATTAAATATTGCTATATGAAATACAAAACGATGCTTGCTGTGCGGCCGCCATGACGCTGTTTCCGGTGGTTTTCCCAGCCATAATATCTTACTGCGATTTATCTTCTCTTTTCACCTTCAAACTAAGTTTATGAGGCTCTTTATATTGACGTCTCTGACTGCGGTTATCTTCCTATTTAACGGTTCCGTATATGCGCAGCAAAAAACGCTCAGCGGAACTGTAACGGATGCTATAACTCATGCGCCTCTTCCCGGCGCAACGGTCACTGTTCAAGGCAAATCTGTGCTGACGGATCTCAACGGGAAGTTCACCATACCGTTCACTTCCGGTGCTTCCATTACCTTCTCCTATGTAGGCTATGATCCACAAACCTTCAAGCCGACTGTAGCTACCGATGCATTCGTGGTCGCGCTGATGACCGGTCAGGCCGGCCTGGACCAGGTTGTCGTCACGGGCTACCAGACACAGCGGAAGGTAGATCTGACAGGATCGGTGGCGGTTGTCAATCTCAACGATATCAAGGATATTCCTAACAGCAATCCCATCCAGGCGCTGCAAGGGCGGGTGCCGGGTTTGTATGTGACGACAGACGGAGATCCCGGGGCGGCCAACAACACCATTGCCGTTCGGGGCTTCAATACGCTGGGCTTTACCGCTCCCTTGTATGTTATCGATGGTGTACCGACGATATTGCCCTCGGTCTTTCAGAGTCTCGATCCGAATTCCATTCAGACCATACAGGTGCTGAAGGATGCCAGCGCAGAGACCATTTATGGCTCGCGGGCGTCCAACGGGGTCATCATCGTGACGACCAAGCAAGGGGCGAAGGGTAAGGTCAGGATGCAATTCAATAATAACTTCACGCTCGAGCAATTTGCGACGAAGGAGCCTGTGCTCAGCACGCAGGGTTATGGCAGGGCAGTCTGGCAAGCGGCGATTAATGACGGAACAAGTCCGGCTGCAGCCACCACCTTGTTCACCTATACGCAGTCCACAGGTCCTAACGGCCAGCCGGTGCTGAATACGATCACGCCGACGCCATATCTGGGCGGGGACTCCACTGAGCCTGTGGCCAATACGGACTGGCAGAACAAGGTCTATAAGACAGGGTTCATTAACAATAATGACCTGCTGATCACGGCAGGTTCGGAACACAGCACTTTGCTGCTGGACTTCAATTACCTGGATAACACCTCGATCCTGCGTTACAACCCGTACCGGCGATACGGAGCGCGTGTGAACATGGCTACGAGCCTCTTCGACGACAAGCTGAAGATCGGCAACAACCTGCAATTCTTTCAGCAGTCGGAGACGCCGGTCCCCAGCGATCTGGGTGGGGCTTCCGTTTTATATGATGCGAAATTCGTTTTGCCGCTGATCCCGGTATATACCACGACAGGGGCCTTTGCGGGTCCGGAGGGGTCGGGTTTTTCAGACAGGGACAATCCCATGTTAACATTGTATAATAACCGATGGAGTACCAACCAGGAGTATAATATTTTCGGCAATCTTTACGGCGAGCTTACGCCGATCAGGAACCTGGAGATCCGGAGCAATTTCGGCTATACCTACGACAATGTTGCCGACCGCCTGATCCTGCCCGAGTATTCCTCCGGGTTTATCTCGCGGACAGTGAACAGCCTGACGATCACCGGGAATCATGAACTGGACCTGACCTGGTCGAATACCGCCAATTACCATCTCCGTTTCGGGAAGAGCCGGCTGGACATCCTGGCAGGTACGGAAGCCATTACACGCAGCTATGTGACGCAGCAGGATTATAAACAGGGTTTCGCGGTGCAGAACAACAACTACTTTCAGCTCAGCGCCGGGACGGGTATTACGACCACCAATGGCACCACGACGGGGGACAGGCTCTTGTCTTACTTCGGCAAGCTGAACTATTCCTGGTCTGACAGGTGGCTGGCTTCGGTCACCTTGCGGGATGACGGCAGCTCGCGGTTCGGCGCCAACAACCGGTATGGTCTTTTCCCCGCTGCCAGCGTCGGGTGGAGGATCAACAACGAGAACTTCATGAAAGATGTCGACTGGGTCTCCGACCTGAAGCTGCGGTCAGGTTATGGTGTGACGGGGAACCAGGAAATAGGGGATGAGGCCAGCCTTGCGCTGTATGCGACGAATTACGGTACGGTCGGTCAGACGGGATCGAATCAGAATACGGCCGCCTATGGGAATAACGGGACGGCCTATGATATCAACGGTGCGGGTACGGGTAACCTGCCGTCGGGCTACGTGCAGGTGCAGGCTGCCAACCCTAACCTGAAATGGGAGTCCACCAAGGAATTTAACGAGGGAGTAGATTATGGTTTCCTCCACAATACGATCTTCGGGTCATTCGACTACTTCAGCCGCAAGACGACGAACATCCTGATCCAGCCGCCTTATGCAGCCATCCTGGGGGAAGGCGAGACGGAGTGGGTCAATGGTGCGAGCAAGTCTAACAAAGGCTGGGAGTTTGTAGTGGGCTATCAGAACCATACGGGTAAGCTAAGCTATTCTGTCACCGGCAATTTGTTCTCGTTCAGGGACAAGATCACTTACCTGCCGTCAACGGTGGTGGCTGCGTATCCGGGCGATGTTCAGCAAACGATCCTGGGCCACAGCGCCTTTTCGGAGTTCGGCTACCAGGTGCAGGGCATTTACCAGAGCCAGCAGGAAATAGCGAGTCATGCGTATCAGCCGGGAGCCGCTCCGGGCAGGCTGATGTATAAGGCTGTTACCGGCGATGATACGATCAGTGCGCTGGATCAGACCTGGCTGGGGACAGCACTGCCGAAGATCAATTATGGTGTGCAGATCAATCTGGGTTATGGCGACTGGAGCTTCAGTCTCTTCCTGCAGGGGATAGCCGGCGGGGTGGAGACGAATCAGAACAAGGAGAATACGGACTTTCTGGGGTTGAACCCCGGGGTGAATATCGGCCAGCGGGCATTGAGTGCCTGGACGGCGTCGAACACCAAATCGAATATCCCGGCTTT
>PMUF01000509.1 GCA_003167015.1 Chitinophagaceae bacterium
ATGTCCAACGGCTGCAGAATAACGTTTGGGCAAGGAACAAGCATTTCGATGCCGCCAAGCCCACGATCCTGCTGAATTCACACCATGATACGGTGAAACCTAACAAGAGCTATACGCTGGACCCCTTCCAGCCGTTGGAGAAGGATGGACAATTATTCGGGCTGGGCAGCAACGATGCCGGCGGATGCCTGGTGTCACTGATCGCCGCTTTCCTTTACTATTACGACCGGGAAGGGCTGACACATAACCTTTTGCTGGCGGCCACCGCGGAGGAAGAGATCTCCGGGCATGATGGCATCGAGCTACTGCTGCCTTCCCTGGGGACAATCGATTTCGGGGTTGTTGGCGAGCCGACACAAATGCAGCTGGCCGTAGCTGAAAAGGGACTGCTGGTGCTTGATTGTATGAGCCACGGCAAAGCAGGCCACGCGGCAAGGGAGGAAGGGGACAATGCGATATACAAAGCCCTGAAGGACATCGGGTGGTTCCGTACCTATCATGCCTCAAAGGTCTCCGATCTGCTCGGCCCGGTAAAAATGAGCGTTACGGTGATCGACACTGACAACCGGGCGCACAACGTGGTGCCCTCCCAATGTCATTTCGTGGTAGATGTGAGGGTGAATGAGCTGTATACTTTTGAAGAGCTGCTGGGGCTGATCCGGGCAGAGGTCAGCTGTGAGGTCACACCCAGGAGCCTGCGGATGCGGTCGTCATCCATTGCCATCGATCATCCGCTTGTGCAGTCGGGGTTACGGCTGGGGCGGAGTTGTTACGGCAGTCCGACTACGTCCGACAAGGCGTTGATGCCCTTTCCTGCCCTGAAGACGGGACCGGGAGATTCGGCGCGCAGTCATACGGCGGATGAATATATTTATCTCGAAGAGATCCGCGGTGGTATCGAAGGATATATCGCGTTGCTTGCGCCAATTTTATAAATTCACACTTATGAGCGTCAACAAAATCTGGAAGAAGGATGCGACCTCGACATCCGCGCTGGTAGAAACCTTTACCGTAGGCCGGGACAAGGATTTCGACGTACTGCTGGCGGAGTACGACGTATTGGGCAGCCTCGCCCACACGGAAATGCTGGAGGCTGTCGGCCTGCTCAGCAAGGAAGACCTCATCCTGATCCAGAAAGGGTTACATCAGATACTGGGTGAGATCCGGGAGGGTAGCTTCGCGATTGACAAGGATGTAGAAGACGTGCACTCCCAGGTGGAGGGACTGCTGACGCAACGCATCGGAGAGGCCGGTAAAAAGATCCACAGCGGCCGTAGCCGCAACGACCAGGTAGCGGTAGATATCAAGCTGTATTTAAGGGCCAGGGTTCTCGCACTGAAAGAAGAAGTCAAACTTCTGTTCGACCAATTGATCGCCCTGAGCGAAGAACATAAAGACAAATTGTTACCAGGCTATACGCACCTGCAGATTGCCATGCCTTCATCGTTCGGTCTATGGTTCGGTGCGTACGCCGAAAGCCTGATCGACGACCTGGAAGTGCTGGCGGCGGCCTACCATGTTACCAACAAGAATCCGCTGGGCAGCGGGGCAGGCTATGGATCGTCCTTTCCCCTCGACAGGGAGTTGACCACGCGGCTGCTGCATTTCAGGACGCTCAACTATAACTCCGTCTATGCGCAGATGAGCCGTGGCAAGACGGAAAAGATCGTGGCGACCGGCCTGGCCTCGGTAGCGGCCACTGTCGGCAGGCTGGCGATGGATTGCTGTCTGTATATCAATCAGAACTTCGGTTTTATCTCCTTCCCGGCAGAACTGACGACAGGCAGCAGTATTATGCCGCATAAAAAGAATCCGGACGTCTTCGAACTGATCCGGGCGAAATGCAACCGCATCCAGGCTACACCCAACGAACTGACGCTGCTGCTGACCAACCTGCCGTCCGGTTATCACCGGGATCTGCAACTGACCAAGGAGATCTTGTTCCCGGCCCTGGAAGAAGGGATTACCTGCCTGCAGATGACCCGGCTGATGCTGTCGCATATCCAGATCAGAGACGGCATCCTGGAAGATGAAAAATACAAATACCTTTTCAGCGTGGAAGCTGTCAACCAGCTGGTGAACCAGGGCGTCCCCTTCCGGGAGGCCTACCAGCGGGTGGGCAATGACATCGACAAGGGAAATTTCCATTTCGACTACCATCAACAACTGCATCATACCCATGAAGGCAGCATCGGCTATCTGTCCAATGACAAGATCGTCACGGAAATGCAAAAAGTGCTGTTGAAATTTGATTAGTTGCGGGTTTTGTCGGATATTATTGCATGGAACCGGAAAAAGAATTCGAGCTGGAAAGGATGATCATGTTCAGCGATGCACTGTTCGCCATTGCGATCACGCTGATGATCTTCGACGTCAAGTGGCCGGACATCCCGGATAATCTTACAGGTGTAAATCTCTACCGGCTTTTCCAGCCTACGATCTTCCGATTTCTGATATTCGTGCTGAGCTTTTATTATATCGGGCGGTCCTGGGTTCAGCATCTGAAGTTAGGCCGGATGCTCAGAGCATACGATCAGGGCCTGATCAGCCGTAACCTGATCTACCTGTTCTTTATCACCACCTTTCCCTTCACAGCCTCCGGCATCGATCATGCCAGGACTGGTTTCAGCTTTCCGCTGCTGTTGTATAGTTTTAACCTGGCGGCCGTCCCGGTCATGCATTTCCTCATCATCCGATATATATTCCACAAAAAACCCGAATTGTCGGTTTCGGCGAAAGAGGCAGAAAAAAAATTCATCTATACCCGGAGTTTGTACTTTTCTTCGTTTATGGTCGCGATATTCCTACTAACGATTCTTGTCGCGATCCTTACGTCGGGTAATCCCGCCTATGTCAGCTATTGCTATATGCTGATACCATTCGGGGTCAGATACGCAGCGAGAAAGGCAAAAAAATATAAACCAATAACTACTGCATCATGAAACGATCTTTTTTTCCCGCATCCATTCTTGCGTTCAGCCTTTGCTGCGCGGGAGCCGGGCATGTCATTGCTCAACCCCTGACCGGACGCCCGGCGGGTCTGGGGGGCACAGATACTGCCGCGCTGAAAGCACAGGCGTTGACGGAGATCCAGTCACAGTACAGCACCTACAAACAGATCGCCATGCAGATCTGGGACTATGCCGAGGTGGGATACAAGGAAGTGAAGAGCTCCGGGCTGCTGCAAAAAACACTGGCAGACAATGGCTTTACGGTAAAGGCGGGCGTAGCGGATATCCCTACTGCCTTCGTGGCGAGCTATGGCTCGGGCAGTCCGGTGATCGGCATTCTTGCGGAATTCGACGCCTTGCCGGGACTGGCGCAGCAGGCGGTGCCGGTAAAGACTCCGATAGAAGGGAAGAATGCGGGTCATGGCTGCGGCCATCACCTGTTCGGTACGGCCTCGGTAGCGGCCGGCATCGAGATCAAAAAACTGATCGCGGAGAAAAAGCTGACCGGTACGATCCGTGTCTACGGCTGTCCGGCGGAGGAAGGCGGCAGCGGCAAGGTGTATATGGTGAGGGCCGGATTGTTCAATGACGTCGACATTGTGGTCCACTGGCATCCCGGGGACGGTAATTCGGTGACGCTGACGAGTGCGCTGGCCAACAGGTCAGCGAAGTTCAGGTTCCACGGGCTGGCGGCGCATGCAGCAGCGGCGCCGGACAAAGGCCGGTCGGCACTGGACGGTGTGGAGTCGATGGACTATATGGTCAACATGATGCGGGAGCATATTCCGCAGGAGACGCGAATCCATTACGTGATCACCAACGGGGGGAAAGCGCCTAACGTTGTGCCCGATTTTGCAGAAGTGTACTACTACGTACGTCACCCGAAAAAAGAGGAGGTCGTGCGGATCTTCGACTGGGTAGTGGCGGCTGCGCAGGGAGCGGCCATGGGCACGCAGACGACAGTGGATTACGAGATCATCGGCGGCACACATGACCTGCTGTTGAATAAAACACTGGCCGCAGACATGCAGCAGAATCTGCAAGAAGTCGGCGGCGTCAGCTATACGCCTGCGGAAATAGAATTCGCCCAAAAGATCCAGTCTTCCTTCACCTATAAGGTCCCGGCTATTGAAACTGCTGCCGTCGTCAAGCCGCTGAAGGAAGACGAAGATGCGGGGGGCGGATCTACCGACGTGGGCGATGTCAGCTATACCGTACCGACAGTAGGGCTCCAGGCGGCTACGTGGGTTCCCGGGACGCCGGCCCATAGCTGGCAGGCGACAGCCTGCGGCGGAACGGATATCGGCGCCAAGGGTATGATGGTCGCAGCGAAGACCATGGCGCTGACGGCCATCGATCTTTTTACCGATCCGATACTGGTGGCTGCAGCGAAGGAAGAATTCAAAAAAGACAAAGGCGATTATCAATACAAGGCGTTGCTGGGGGACCGGAAACCGGCATTAAATTACAGGGATTAGCGGCGCGCGGGCGACGCATTTATCAGAGAACGATGGAAACAGAAAGAACAATATGGACGCTACTGGAAGAGAAGGATCTTCCGGCCATGACGGAGATGTCGCGGGAACCTGACACGTTCCGTTATCTCCGAAAATTACGGGTAATGACGGATGAGGAATATCAAAAGTTCCTGTTGCTCAAGCTGGAGCAGATCCGGCTCGGGACGGGGTATCATTGGGCGATCTGGCTTAAGACCGACGGAAGTTTTGTCGGGGCTGTCAATCTCAATCCGGTCTGGGGCAACAGAGGCTCCGATGGAGACGGAAACGGCGGCGAGCGGCCGCGCATGCAGATTGGCTGCCAGTTGAAAAGAGACTATTGGGGGCAGGGGTTTGCCGGGGAGTTGATGCGTGGCGTGCTGGATTTTGCGATTGACGAACTGCGGCTGCCTGTTGTCTATGGCGTGTTTCAGAAGGAGAATATCGCCTCCCGCCGTATGCTGGCCAAGCTGGGTTTTGCATGGCTGGAAAGTAAAACGGAGCAGGACACAGAGATAGAGATCCATCGTTACCCGGCCTGAGGATTTCCGCTGCTGTCAGTGTTAATGCTTTGGTTTTGGAAGCGGAAGAACATGGCGACCCAGGTGTCGGGGCTGCCGATAAAACGGAGAAAGAGTGCGCCATCCTGGCCGGTCCCGTTGTTCTTTTCTTCCGACCCGCTGTCGCCCTGGTTCATATGAACGTCGTGGATGCCGGATGGAGGATTTGGATTAAAGTATTGGCGGGGATCGGGATGGGCCTCACCGGCATTATTAAAGAAATCACCAAAGACAAAGATCTCGGCCTGTGAATTATTCATGGCCTTTTGTATCCAGGGATCGATATCATCGTTGAGATCATTACCATCGTTATCTGACTGTTTGGGCGGGACGACTTTCATCTGGTTCAGGGGGAACAGGGCCGGCTGTTGGCGGACATAATCCAGATGGAGAGAGGAAGGCAATGTGGTCCTTGGGGTGAACCCTTCAGCGGTCTGTAGCAGGGTGGTGAGGATGGGGTGTGAATACTGTTGGTCCATATAGAAGAGCAGTAATCTGTCCTCATCCCATACGGCGCTGCTGTCCTGCGGGTCAAATTTCGGCGAACCCTTCAAGGTCGAATAGACATCGAGCGCAATGCGATAGATTTGCCCGGCGATGCCGACCTCTATATTATAATGATCACCTATTTTCTGAAACGGCAGAACATTGATAACGCTACCGCGCAAGAGACGATAATCAGGTAAGGGCATAATTTTTTGTTTTTAAGCTCTATCTTACGATCTATGGATACTAAAATTCATATTGGCTGCGGCAGAAACCTGCTGGAAGGTTTTATCAATGTCGATAACAGTCCTACCGCCCTCCTCGCCCGCCTGCCTTCGCCGCTTACCGGCCTACTGCACAGGTTATCGCTGATCAATCCCGACCAGCTGGCGTTTTCCCGGACACTCCGTGAAAGAAAAAAAGATTTCCTCTACTCCAATTGTCTGCGTCTTCCACTGAAAGACGAGAGTGTCGACTTCTGCTACAGCAGTCATATGCTGGGCTGGTGCCTTAGCCACAACCAGCTGGATGCGTTTTTTAAAGAGCTTTACCGGATACTGAAACCCGGAGGCGGCGCCAGGTTGTCTTTCTTTGATTTCGATAGTCTGCTGGCCGACTACCAGCAACACCGAAGTACGATCGATCTGTTCAGCCGGATGCCGCTGGGCGTCCGGGAGTTCGATTTCAGGGACAAGTTGAAATTTCTATTCAGCCGGAACATGCAGAATGGTATTCCGCTGAACGTCGAGACGATCAGCCGGTTTCTGGAAAAATATCGTTTTCATGAGATCTGTTCCCTGCCCGCCGGAACAACGCTGATGCCGCCGGAATGGGTGAGGGGCGTGGATCTTTTTGAAAGAGCGGGGGGATCTATTTATATCGAATGCCGGAAAGAGGTTTTATA
>PMUF01000146.1 GCA_003167015.1 Chitinophagaceae bacterium
ACATCACCGCTGCCAGGCCCGCTCCGGCGAGGATTGCGGGACCGACTCCGATAATTCCGGCAAACTTGAAGATGGTCGGGGAATAATACATGACCGTGTTGATGCCTGTCGTCTGCTGAAATACGGCAAGGACTGTGCCGACCATGAGCGGCATCTTGATCGACGAGCGCACCAACTCCTGCTTCCACGTTCCACTCTGCTTGCCCATGCTTTGTTGGATGTCCGCGATTTCCGGACTGACGTCTGATTCCGTCCGCAGACGCCGCAAAGCCAGTGTCGCCTGTGCAACCTTTGATCGGCTGATCAGCCAGCGAGGGCTATCCGGCAACATCCACATTCCGGCAACCAGGCTGATGGACGGTATTGCCGCCAGACCAAACATGAGACGCCATCCCTGGCTATCCGACAGGCCATAGTCCACGAGGTAGGCGACAACAATGCCCGTGGTGATTGCCAGCATGTTGACGGCCACCAGGGCGCCGCGCACTTGCGCCGGTGCTAGTTCTGCAATGTACATCGGCGAGATAAATGAAGCGATGCCGATGGCAACGCCGCTGACCGTCCTGCCGACAATCAGCCAGCTGACCGTGGGCGCCAAAGCCGTGCCGAGCGCGCTTGCGGTAAAGATAATACCGGACAGAATAATCATCTTACGACGCCCGAAGCGGTCGCTCAGAGCGCCTCCGAGAACCGCGCCCAACACGGCCCCGGCCAGAACCGAGCTGACAACGATCTCTTCCATGGTCGCTGACAGGGAAAACTGCTTAGTGATAAACAGTATGGCTCCCGAAATAACCCCCGTGTCATAGCCGAAGAGCAGGCCACCGATTGCCGCCACCCCTACGGCAACGTAAACGAAAGGCCTTGTTTGCGATTCAGCTTTATCTTCCATCTGTATTACGACTATCCGCCACGGCAACGTCATCCCGGCATTACGCCACGATGCGCACTCCGAAATCGGCTCCCTCCCAATGACACGCATCCGACCAGTAGAATGTGAATGTGACCTGCGCTCCTTCTGCAAGCGCGCCGGTTTGCAGGTCTGCCATATAGATCCCGAGCCCGGTATCCCGTGTGTGGGTATCCTGTGTCGTCTGCCAATCATTGGTTGTCCAATGAATCACCGCCGACGCCAGCAACTCTATCCGCAGGATTCTGCCCGGCGGCAACGAGCGGAGCTTCTGGTTAAAGCGCCATGTCAGACGAGGCGACACGGTCTTGTCGACCAGATAACGCTTCACAGTTTGCGGCGGCATGTCAAACACCCGGCCCTCATGCAGCGAGCGTTGCAGCTTAAGGTGCTCTGCGTGCGCCCATACCAGCGGCATTGCCGATCCGGAAGGCCGGCCAAAATAGAGTTCGCGTTCCGGTATGTCTGGGCAATCCCACACTTGTTCGGAAATCAAGCCGCTTTTGTTGGCGAAGGATTCCAACGTCGACAGCAATCGCTTGGCCTCATCAATCCGACCGGCCGCCAGTTCGTAGTGCGCCCGCTCGCCGGTGAGCAGCGGCCATCCGCGACCAATGCCCGTCCCGTCAAACGGCGCGCCATTCTCGTGCTCACCATATCCATCATCGTTGTAGCGATGCCAGGTGGGACCTGACGGTGTCTCGATTTTTATCAGGGCGTCGATAACTTTTCTGGTATCGCAAATGCGGGGGTCGTCGGCGGTGCGCAAACCAAAACGTACCAGCGCCAATGCGTCCGGACTTATCAGATGACTGGCTCGGCGCGTGTCTTCGGACGCCGTCACGTTCTTTACGGCAACATTCTGTTGAAAGTTCGATCCAGGGGCACCTATCCGCTTCGGGGCGATGCGCACGTAATAGCCATCGACCTTGAACCGGGCGCACCAGTCTGTGGCCGACATATGCATCCACCGATCGATAGAGGTATTCCAGACATCGGCGATTTCCCGCAGATGTGTCGCGATGGAAGATTCATGATTCAGGTCGGCTAGGTCCGCCGCCGCGAGCAGGGCCGCAATTTCCGCCGCGACCGTGAAGGGCGTATAGCCGGGATCTTCCTCCCAGCGATCCTGGGGACTCACGGGGCCGTTGCGCGCCAGATAACCAGCAGCGAGTTCCACCATCGGCCAAAACCGCACCACGTCGGCGTCAGATATGGCCTTCTCGCGATGGGCCAGATCGACCAGCAGGATAGGCAGCGCAGTTTCGTCCAGTTGGATTCCGTTCCAATACGGCGTGCCATCCACCCACATGTTTTGAGGCCAGTGTCCGTCCGGCTGCTGTGTCGATCGTAAATAATCAAGGGCCCGACGTGTATCACTGTGTGCGTGTGCAGCCAGCAATCCCCCGGCAGTTTCTACCATATCGCGGGTCCAGACGAGATGATAACCGCCCTGGTCCTTGTCGCCTTTGCTGAATCCCCATGGTAATGCCAGACTGGCAATGAAAGCCCCGGGTGAACTCTTCGATTCGTGCGTTCGCAGGACAGCAAGACTGATCTGTGAAAGATGGTCCGGGCGGAATATTCCATTTCTCAGCGAGGCGTGTGACTTTACCCAATCATGCCATCCCGCGATATAATCTTTCTTCGCCGTATCAAACCCCTCCCGGATACTATCGATGGCATTCCTGGCGGCACTTTCTGTATCTTTTCCGAAGCCGAGCGCCAATACAAAATTTCCATCCGACCCTACGAGATCGATCCTGCCTAAGAGTGCGGTATTGCCATTTTCCGAACGGGTATATTCCTGGATCATCTCTTTGTAAGTCTTGAGCTCGAGCCAGCCGTCCGATGTACCGACGAATCCGGCGGAACGTTTCAGCCAGGAAGCCGAGCAGGCGAGTGCCAGCGTATTTTCTCCCTGCTGCGCGAATAATAACGGCACTTCGTCGAATGTTCCCACCCAGGCAGTATTGCCGCCTCCCTGGTTGCCCAGGTGCGGCGCCAGCAGGACATGCAGCTGGTACGACTCCAATGTGCCGCCCAGCGGGACGAACGAGATCTTCTGCAAAATTGTATTGCGATGCGGATCGGCAACGATCTCCTTTTCGATGCGGTAAAGATTGTTCTTGCAGGTATTGATCAACCGGTAAGCGGGTGCTCCCTCCGCCAGCCATTGCACCGTCGAGGTGGTATCACGCTTTTCTTCGGAAAAAAAATCCGATCCATCAGTGATGATCAGTCCCATATCGCGGATGGCGGCATTGTCCGGGCGGGGATAATAGACCTCGTTTAAAATGCCATGACTCAGGGTGAACCATACCTGACTTTTGTCGCTAAGAGCAGTTCCGATCCCCGTTTTGGCGCTGGAAGTCCAGCGTGCGGGGATTCCGGGCCAACCCGGCGCAAAGCGATCCGCGACCGTCTTTATCTCCGATCGTATGGCCGTTGTCTGCGGTTCCGCTGTTTCTATCATAAAGTATATTTTTAAAATGTGCTATCTGGTGAAATAATGGGGACATTCAAGAACTATCCTGTAAACTATGCACACTATGATGCCGGCAGGGTTCTAAGCAGACTTTATTATTCTCAGCAACTTTCCGTTTTTACGGAAATACAACGTATGCCTTTTGCTGCCCTCCCGCATTGTGACACGATACACTGTAATTCGATCTGTCTTATTGTCTTTGAATATTTCTTCCTTGTCACCACCGATTTCCCAGGTCTTATATATACTCGTCCGGATCGCGTGAGTAATCTTATCGGGTAAGGCAGCACTCATATTCCGGTGGATGGCTATTTTTTTACCGGTTTTTGTATAAAAGACTTTGTCGAGTGTATCGTTATGAGTGAACTCCACAACATAGTTTTCAGGATTATTTTTTGAATAATAAGAGGGGTCATATTCATACCAACTCGATCCGTTATCAAACTGCGGATATCCATACCAATTCACAAATCGTTTCACCGGATATTGTTTGTTAAACATTTCGGTGACTATCCGTGGAACTTTGCTTTTATCCAGTTTTCCAGCGGTTTTACCGGTTGTCGAAACAGGTTGAGAACCGGCCTGGCCGAAAAGAAACATGGGAATAATCAGAAATCCCAGGCATCCTATAGGCAATTTAATGCGGGTATTTGACATATTATGCGGGTTGGAACATAAAGTTCCCGATCCAATCGGCAAAATCCTTATATAATTGCCCGAAAACATTACATTATTCCTCGTCTTTCTAGCATCACTATATTTTTCTATCTGGAGCTGACAGGTCTGCAATAAATGTAGTATTCATAAATTATTTCCTGGTGTTTAAGAAGGCTATGATAGCAGTCAGGTCCTCTTTTTTAAGTATGCCTCCATAGGCAGGCATATTGGTTCCTCCGTTGACAATGCGCACGCGCAGATCCTCGTCGGAAAGCCGCCGGGCGATATTGGTCAGTTCAGGCCCTTTCAGTCCCCCGGTATTATCTACCTTATGGCAGTAGAGACATCCTCGTTGGTAGAGGAGGGCGGCCCCATGTATGACCAGCGTATCCGAGGAATGAATGGCGGTCGGGGTCAGGGGTTTGGCGGTGAATTGGGGTGACCAGGCGGATTGTTCGCCCAGCAGGAAGAGGCTGAAGACAAAGACGATGACGCAGATCGAGCCGAATACGGCCCAGGGACGGCGCAGGGCGCTGCGTTCGCCCTTGTGGGAGATAAAAGGCAGGCATAACAGGATCAGGACGGTAAGGACGGGGCCGACGAAGATGACGACTGATTCGATCTTAGGCGGCATGAGGGCGAAAAGGGAAAAGATGGCGAGCATATACCAGTCGGGTTTAGGATTGGTATAGATGTAGGCAGGATTGGGCGGCTGTGTCAGTTCGGGCGGTCCATAGATATAGGCCAGGGCAATGATGGCGATGATAGTGGCAGCGCCGAAGAGGATATCCCGCCAGGCGGAATAGGGCCAGAAGGGTACGCCGACTTTTGCCAGCATGTCCTTATACCATTGCCGGTAAGTCTTCGGATCGACGGGCCGCCCCATCTTTGGAGGCTCTGAAATACCGTTCCGGATAACGAGCATCAGGTGGAAGGCGACCAGGATAAACAGGATGGCAGGAATGACAAAAACGTGATAGGAATAAAACCGGCTCAAGGTATGGCCGCCGACGGTATTTCCGCCCATCAGCAGACGGGCGGCTAACTTACCGATAAGCGGGATGCGGCCCAGTTGCTCGGCCGCCACCACCGATGACCATACGCCGTTGGAATCCCAGCGCAATAGCTGTCCGGTGAATCCCATGGCGATAGTCAGGAAAAGCAGCAGCACTCCGCTGATCCAACCCATCTCGCGGGGATATTTATATGCGGCGGTGATGTATACGCGGATCATGTGGATGCCGACCATGATGATCATAGCGGAGGCCCCAAAATAGTGTATGCCCCTAAGCAGGTTGCCGAATTTGGCCTGGTGGGTGATGAACTGCAGGGATTGGTAGGCATCGGAGGATGACGGCTGGTAGAGCAGAGATAAGGCCACGCCGGTGATGACCTGCAGGACCAGGCAAAACAGGGTGGCACTGCCGAAGACGTAACTCCATTTAGAGCCGGGTGGTACAAGGTGTTTGATCAGAGGATTGAGCATCTCCGTGATCCCGCTGCGGTCGTCGATCCAGGCCCATATTTTTTTTAGCATTTTCATCCGGTGATATTATAAGGTGGTTATCGGGACGGGCGCTGTTTGTATCTGGATCTGCTGCTTATTGATCCGGACGCGATATTGCACCAGGGCCTTTGGCGGAGGCCCGGATGCCACGGTGCCATCCTTATAATAGACTCCGCCATGGCAAGGGCACATGAATAATTGCGCGCCTTCTTCCCATCTCACCGGGCAACCGAGGTGGGTGCAGTTGACAGAAAATGCGGTGAACGTCGATTCGGATTCCCTCCGCAGCCACGCGGCGGAACTCGCTGTGATGCCTGCCCAGGCTTCGGGGTCCGCATTTTCAAAGGTGACCAGTTTGACGGCGCCTATGGCAAAATCATCCAGGTCCGCGACCTTGCGCCAGACTTCGGGGGTCTTTTCCAATAAAGGCGCCAGCAGGGCGCTGATCACCGGGATGCCTGCTACGAAGGCGGAGAGGGCACTCAGGCCTAGGCTCAGTTTGACAAAGAAGGCCCTTCTCGTATTGTCAGTTTGATTTTCTGTCATGTCTTAAAAGATTGATCCAACAGGAGAGGGCGATAACAAAAATCAGGAGTCCGGCCAGACCGATGATCCAGGTGGTTAGCATGCCCCAAAAAATAAAATTGAGGCCCATGGCCAGAAAGAAAGGCCAATAGGTAGGCTTCGGCAGTTCTTCCGGGCGCGCCTTTTGCCAGTTTTCCTGGGCTTGAATGGTTTGAAGTTCATTCATGTTCATTTATTGAAAGGGTAAGTGAAATAGATGGCTCCAGTCCGGTATTCGGATCTTTCGCGGCAAACCAATGTCGCAGCAGATACAGACAGCCGGAGAGGTAAACAAAGCAACAGGGCACCCACATGATCAGGCCGGCGGCCTGCTGATCGGCGGCGGGGGTAAGACCCCAGGGATTCGAGAGCATACCGTTCATCGAAGAGCCGGCCATCCAGTAATGATGGAAGGTGTTGATGGGGGCGAACGTGATCAGCAGGCCCAGCAGGGAACAGGAGATGCAGGCGGTAGCCAAATAGATGATGCCCGACAAGGGGTGAATATGGGTCTCGGGAACTGGGCCCACCAACGGCCAGCAAAAAAGGATTCCAGCCAGGAGCATACTGCCTGCATGCAGCACGGGCATCGGGGTGAAGCCGCTCATTCCGGAAAAGGACCCGTCGAATACGGATGGAATATGCCAGTACCACATAATGCCTACGGCGGCCAGCCAGGCCAGCCAGCTTCTTTTGTACAGGAACGCGGATATTCTTTTCAGCATAGGGGCGGATGGATTGGGGCCTATGCTCATCACCAGCAACGGACCGGCGATCAACAGCAGGACGACGTGGGTGATCATGTGGGCGCTGAAATAGACATGCATGCCCAGGAAATGGAGGGGTGAACAGGTTGTTATACCGATCAGAGCGATAGCGGACCAGAAGTAAATGCGGTTTTTTACCGGTGTGGCTTTGGATATCCAATAATGGAAATAGATAAGGGTAATTACCATCAGTAAGACAAAGGGATCTGCATGCCATTGAAATAAAAGGGTTCCCATCAGCCGGTGATTTTATGGAAGTGAGGTAATATATAAACGATCAGGAAGACGAACAACCAGACGATGTCTACGAAGTGCCAGTATATGCCGACCGTTCCGAAAACGGATGAAGTAGACCTGTCGTAGTCACCCATGAACGTGAGGGCGGTGATGATAGAGATGACAACGAGACCGGCGAAGACATGCAGGCCATGAAAACCCGTCAGGGTGAAGAAGCTGGTTCCAAACAGGCTGCTGCTGATGCTGACGTTCTCCCGTAACAGCCTGGCATACTCGTTGCCCTGGCCGAAAAGGAAGACAAGTCCCAGGACAAGTGTCAGCAGAAGCCAGCCTTTCAGGCGGGTCATTTTCCCTTGTTTAAAGTTCATCTCCGCCCGCCAGAAGGTAAAGCTGCTGGAAAAAAGAAAAGCGCTGAAAATGGCTGTCGACCGGATATCGAGGTGATCGGCCTGTTGGGGACTGAAGCCAGGCAGGAGGGAAAAATAAACGTAGGCCATGATGAGGGCCAGGAAGAACATGGCTTCGGTGCCTACGACGAGCTTGATCATGAGCTTATTCTCCATGGGAATTATTTTGAGTTATATCGATATCGGGTGGCTTTTCAGTATAAGCGACTTCCTGTCTCTTCCAGTCCGCATCCTCAGGCCGTTTATAATCCCGGAAGGGTCGGGTGCTTTTGACGGGGATCACCCGGTCGAAGTTCTTCAGTCCGGGCGGAGAGGTAGTCGTCCATTCCAGGGTATTCGCATCCCACGGATCGGAGGCAGCTATCGCTCCTTTGTTTAAAGCCCTTACCAGAATATAGACCAATAGACCGACGGCCCCAGCCATCAGGAAGGCTCCGATGGTAGAGATCAGGTTCAGGACGCCCCAGCCGGGCAGGTTCGGGTAAGTATACACCCGACGCGGCATACCCATGGCGCCCAGGGCGTGCTGCACTAGAAAGGTGATATTGAAGCCGGTGACGAAGAGCCAGAAGAACCACCGGCTCAGGCGCTGGTCCGGCGCCCGGCCGCTCATTTTCGGGAACCAATAGAACAGGCCGGACAGTAAACCGAACAGGGTGCCTCCAATAAAGACGAAGTGCAAATGGGCCACGACGTAATAGGTGTCGGTCAACTGCCAGTCGATGGGTACGATGGCGAAGGAGATGCCGCTGAGACCGCCGATGGTGAATTCTATCAGGAAAGCGATGGCAAAGAGCATGGATACGCTGAATCGGATGGCGCCTCCGTGCATGGTGGCCAGCCAATTGAAGATCTTTACGCCGGTGGGAATGCCGATGAGCAGGCTGCTGGCGGCAAAGAAGCCATTCACGGTATTGCCGAGCCCGGTGGCGAACATATGATGCACCCAAACGCCGAAGGCCAGCAAGGCGATGGCTATCCCGGAGCCTATCACCATACTATACCCGAAGATGGGTTTACGGCTGAAGACGGGGAAGACTTCGGAAAAGATGCCGAAGATGGGGAGGATCACGATGTATACTTCCGGGTGGCCGAAGAGCCAGAACAGATGTTGCCAAAGGATGGCGGAGCCGCCGCCGGCCGCGCTAAAAAAATGGGCGTGTAGCTGCCGGTCCAGCAGGAGCATAGCGAGCGCGGCGTTCAGGGAAGGGAAGGCGGCCAGGATGAGAAAGGAATTGATCAGGATCATCCAGAC
Organism: Chitinophagaceae bacterium; assembly: GCA_003167015.1. GTDB lineage: Bacteria > Bacteroidota > Bacteroidia > Chitinophagales > Chitinophagaceae > Puia. Next base: position 8,793 of record PMUF01000146.1, read on the forward strand.
AAACAGGGGCATTTGCTTTAAGGACATGGCAGGCACCCGGTAATGCAGAATGGTGACGACGAAGTTAATGGAGGCCGTGACGGTGCCGATGCCGGCGAATAGTAGCCCGGCACAGTAGTAGTCGATGCCCGGAGAGGAAGAGTAATTATATTCATTGAGCGGGGCGTAGTTGAACCATCCCGCGTCAGGAGCGCCGCCGGCGATGAAGCTGAAATACAGCAACGATCCGCCGAAAAAGGTGGTCCAGAAGCTGAAAGCGTTAAGCCTGGGGAAGGCCATGTCGTTGGCGCCGATCATCAGGGGGACAAAGTAGGTGGTAAAACCAAAGATGGCGGGCATGGCGACGAAAAAGATCATGGTGGTCCCGTGCATGGTAAAAAGCTGGTTATAGACTTCGGGGGCCAGGAAATGGTTATTGGGGATGGCGAGCTGGAGGCGGACGAGCAGGATTTCGATGCCGGCTACCACGAGGAAGAGGACGGACAACCAAAGGTACATGATCCCTATCTGCTTGTGATCGACGGAAGAGATCCATTGCAGGATACCCTGGTCGTTGCTGACGCTCAGGCTGGGTAGCGATTCTTCCGGTTCCGGCACTAGAATGGTATCCATTATTTACTTTAGTTGTTCTAAGTAAGCGGTAAGGGCCCGGATACTGTCTTTGGCAAAGATGAAGCGAGGCATATGGGCGCCGGGCTTTACCTGTTGCGGGTCGGTCAGCCAGCGGCCCAGGTTAACGGAGTCGTTGGCCATCATTCCGGTCAGCATGGTTTGCCGGCTGCCGAAATGGGTGAGATCGGGTCCGGTCAGACCTGCAGCGGCCGTACCTTTCACGCGGTGGCAACTACTGCAGGTAGATTCCAGGAAAAGGACGGCTCCGGCCCTGGCCAGGGTGTCCTGTGGTACATGGGCTCCGGCCGCCTCCCGCCTCAGCCAAAGGGTATAATCCCCAGGCGACTCGGCAACGACCCGGATGCGCATCCAGGCATGTTGCTGGCCGCAAAACTCACTGCAGGCGCCTTCATAGATTCCCGGCCGGTCGATCGTGACCCATAAATAGTTGTTCATGCCGGGAATCATATCCATTTTCCCGCCTAAAGCGGGTACCCACCAATCATGGATCACGTCGGCGGCATTGAGTTGCATCAATATCCTTTTGCCGACGGGCAAATGGATCTCATTGGCGGTGGTTATCGTCGTTCCCGGATAGACAGCCTCCCAGAACCATTGATGGCCGGTGATGATGATGTCCGGTGAATGGTTGCCCCGATCAGGTAGTACGGCATTCATGGTGGCCAGGGATCGAAAGAAAAATAAAATGACGAGGGCCAGAGGGACACCTACCATCCACATTTCAAGGGTCCGGTTGCCAGTGATTTGTTTGGGATCTTCCTGTTGACGCTTCGAACGGTATTTAATGGAGATAAAGCTTGTGAGGATAACGACAAGGATCAGGATCGCTGAAGCGGCAATGATGAATTCGATTGTCAGGTGTCTTATTCGTGCGGCCTGCGGGGAGGCCGCATCAAAAATGGAGGATGGGTTTATATTCAAGAATAGCTGACCGGTCATCTTAATTGCATGCAGAACTTTATCATTTTATCCGGAACTGAGCTATAAAGTTCACGGTGCGAGTGCCCAAAAGCATTATATAATTACCTATAAGTATTATATAATTCCCACTTTTTTATGCCAAGTGGGAAGATCCCTGTTTCGCCTGTATCAGCTGTGCAGACGCGTTGGGTATAGGAGGAGACTGATGGAAGATATGAGTCATCAGCTCGTATAAAGCAGGATGTTTTTGCTTAAACTGTCCAGGTTGCTCAAAAAAGTATTCCGCCGCCACCGCCAGGAACTCGGCTTTATTTTTAGAACCATAAATATTGATGTCCGATTTACCGGCTTTGATGGCAGCAATATTGTCTGCCATTAAATTCAACCAGGGCAGACTGTATTGTCTTCCCAGTAGCGCTTCCGGCAGCCCATCCACAGCGCCGTCCTCTTTATCCAAAAGGTGCACGAATTCATGGATGCCTGCATTTTCTTTGCCGGAAGTATCCGCAAAGCCTTCTCGTAAGGCAGGTTTGGACAAGATCATCAGCATTTGCATCGGGCCGTCCCCAACCATACCCAGGACATCCCGACCCTTACCCTTAGTGGAATAGCTGTCGGCATTGAATGCATCGGCGTATAACCACACATCCCGCAGATTGTCATATCTCCATTCCGGAAACCCGAATATCGGGATGACAGCGCTGGATGCCACCAACAGCATGTCAGGTCTTCCACCTGTGTATCTACCCCGGTTATGCG
>PMUF01000291.1 GCA_003167015.1 Chitinophagaceae bacterium
ATGATGAAGAATTGCCTGGACTGGCTGGAGTTGACTGCCCGGCGTGAAAAGCCTTACCTGACCGATAAGATCGTAGGCCTCGTCTGCTGGGCCGATGGGGGGCAGGCGATGCAGGGTATCAACGCTATGGATGCCGTGGCCAAGGCATTACGGGCCTGGGTTGTTCCCTATTCCGTCCCGCTCGTCAAAAATTATTTGTATACCGATGCGCATCACCTGGAATTTGCGGCCGAGCATACCCGCAAGCTGGACCGGCTCATGTCCATTCTTGGCGATGCCAGGCAATTTCTGGCTTTCATGCCGTGATATGAAGCGCCATTACCGCCGATATGGGATTGTTCTGGCAACAGGAACCGCCGTTATCTTTCTTGCCGCGGCTTTCCGGCCGCCTCATGCGGCGCGAAGAAATCCTACTCCTTATACTTTATCTTACCCCGCCTATTTTGGTAACCGGATCAACACCACGGATGACAATCCACTGACCAACGAGGGCGTTAGCCTCGGCCGGCATCTCTTCTACGAAAAGCGGCTGTCGGCCAATAATAGCATTTCCTGCGGCAGCTGTCACCAGCAGGCGCATGCCTTTACCGATGGCCGTGCATTCAGCCCGGGTTTTGACGGAGTCTTCACCAAACGGAGCGCCATGTCCTTATGCAACCTGCTTTGGGTGCGGCACTTCTTCTGGGACGGCAGGGCTGCGAGCCCGGAGGAGCAGGTGGTCACGCCGCTGACCGACGCCCACGAAATGGGACAGTCATTAGATAGTTCGGCGCGGAAGCTGCGGGCGATCCACTCCTACGCGCCTTTATTTACTGCTGCCTTCGGATCGGACTCCATTACACCCGACAGGATCGTCAGGGCTATTGCTCAATTCGAGCGGACCCTGATCTCCGCTCAATCTCCTTATGACCGTTATATCCGAGGTGAATATCAACCTACAGTCACGGAGCAGCGCGGGCTGGTGCTTTTTTATACCAATCCGGACCGGAACCGTGGCATTCGGGGTGCAGGGTGCGGCAACTGTCACAGCGGCCCCAAGGTGTTTAACGAGACCTATCATAACAACGGGCTCGACAGCATCCCGACCGATCCGGGCCGGGCAGACGTTACAGGTATGGATTATGACAGGGGGCGGTTCAGGGTAGTGACCTTGCGGAATATCGCTTTGACGGCGCCTTATATGCATGACGGCCGATTCGCTACCTTGCAGGCAGTTATCGATCACTATAGCGACCATATCCTGCCCAGCCTGACGTTGAGCCCTTCTCTGAAGGACACTGCCAACAGGCCGGTCAACGTGCAGCTCACGCCGGAAGAAAAGGCTGACCTGCTGGCTTTTCTGCGCATGCTGACCGATTCCAGCTTTATTACAGACCCGCGTTTTTCCGACCCTTTTGCAGACGCCGGTCATCATACGAAAACCGATCACCATATAATCAGTGAATAATGAAAAGGAGATTTTTTGTTTTAGTCGCGATCTTTTGTCTTGTTCTGCCTTCAGCATGGGCGCAGGCACCGCAGACCGCGTCAACCGGCGGACAGCCGGCTGTTGTCAAGGTAACGGGGGAAGTGCTGACCCCGCTGACCCTCACGGCTACCGACCTGGCCGCAATGCCGCGTACGACAGCTGTTGCGAAAGACAAACAAGGGGTGCCACACACTTTTTCCGGCGTAGCGTTGTCGGAAATTTTCAACAAGGCCGGCGTGACCACAGGACGGCAGCTGCGGGGTGAAAATCTCGCTAAATACTTGCTGGTCACCTGCGCGGATGGCTACCAGGTGGTGTTTTCATTGGCGGAGCTGGACTCCAGCTTTACCGACAGGGTCGTGATCCTGGCCGATCAGATCGAAGGGCGGCCTTTGCCGGCGGGAACTGGCCCCTTCCGGATTGTCGTGCCGGGGGAAAAGAAGCCTGCCCGAAATTGCTTTCAGGTGACTACGCTGGCGATACGTTTTGCTAAGGAATGACTGTAAAGAACAGGTTATCTTGTGAACTAAACTTAGACTGATGAAGTTACATCAATTATCCCCACTGCTGGCTACTGTGATCTGTCTCACCGTTTTCGCTCCCCTTAGCGCGCAGGAGCTGCATAGTCGCTGGGACGAATTGACGGCCAGTGACTGGCCGAAGGCCCTGGACCGGTCGGGCCGCATCTGTATATTACCCATCGGCATCCTGGAGAAGCATGGTCCTCACGTTCCTATCGGTTCCGACCTGATCCAGGTTCGGGAATGGGCGGCCAGGGCCACCAAAAAAGAATACGCCGTTGTTTTCCCGGATTACTTCTATGGTCAGATCAATGAGGCCCGTCACCAACCGGGCACTTTCGCCCTGCCCGAAAGAGTAGTATGGGACCTGCTGGAAGCCACCTGCGATGAGATTGCCCGTAACGGATTCAATAAGATCGTCATCATCAACGGACATGGGGGTAACCCTGAATTGATCCGCTATTTTATCCAGACGAGGTTGGAAAAGCGTCGTGATTATGCTGTTTATTTCTTCGAGCCCGCCAACGATAGTACCTATGCCCGGCAGCTTGGGGCCTTGCATCAATCCGATCCGGCGGGCGATCAGCATGCGGGCGAGAGAGAGACTTCTTCCCTGCTGTATTTGCGGCCGGACCTGGTGCAAATGGACAGTGCTTCCAATGAGTCCGGCGCCAATCAACATCGTCTGAAGATCCCGAACGTCTATACAGCCATCTGGTGGTATGCTGCCTATCCCAATCATTATGCCGGTGACGGGGCCAGGGCCACCCGTGCCGAGGGCCAGCTGATCAACGAACACTATATCGGCCAGTTGGTAGAGGCGCTGCGGGCGATCAAGGCCGATACGAAGACGCTGGAATTGCAGAAGGAATTTTTCGACCGGGTGAAAGAGAAATAATGGGCCGGCTCCCCGCAGGGCTACTGCACCAGCGCGAGCGCCTTCCGCAGCTTTTCCGCCCCGCTTTTTTTCAAATCGAACGTATAGGCGCCGACGGACGTGCAAAACCGGAACTGGGTAGCGGGATTTTTTAATAACATGGCCACCTCTTTTTCATCCAGGCCATAGGTCACGGAAATACCAGCGGCGCCGCTTCCGTAAAAACCGATGGCGCCTTGTCCATCGCTGGCGTAAGCGGGCGTTAGATTGCGCAAGGTGACGATGCTGTCATTTTGGAGCTTGATCATAAAGTATGCTCCACGGGGAATGGAGAAATAAGTACCGCCCGCACCCATCATGGCCTTGATATCCAACAATTCCCGGTTGCCAATCTTTCTCACGGAGAAATAGGTGGTGTGGACCCATGTGTGCCGCAGGGTTTTCCAGGAGGTTTGCCTGACCACCTGCCCGGTAAAGGGATCCACTTCATTTTTTTTCAGCTTCTGCGCAAAGCACAGTAATGGAATAGATAGAAGTATCACCAGGAGTGTCTTTTTCATCGCATGCGGGTTTAGACAATGAAATAGTTTCTTAAATATAATATTTGCTTTTTGGCGGGACTACGATTAAGGGTTAATAATGGATTAAAAGTTAAAATCGGTAACTTTATAGGAAACTGTCATCTTATGGCAACCGATGAAAAGAAATCTTTCGCCGATATTATACAGGGCAGCAAGCCTGTACTGGTAGACTTTTCTGCAGAGTGGTGTGGTCCATGTAAAATGATGCCGCCGATCCTGAAGGAAGTAAAAGACAAAATGGGTGAGCGGGTCACGATCCTGAAGATGGATATCGACCGGAACCCGGCCGTAGCATCTGCCTATCAGATCCAGAGCGTACCCACGCTGATCGTCTTCAGGGAGGGACAGATCAAATGGCGGCAGAGCGGCGTCACCAGGGCCGACCAATTAAAGACCGTACTGGAAAGTGTACTCTGATGCCAGCCATGACTACCCTGCGGCAAATCCTGGACTATAAGATCGTAGCTATTCTGCGGGGTTGTGCGCCCGACCGGATACCCGACATTGCCGCTGCCCTTGCTGAGGGCGGTGTCAGGCTGATGGAGATCACTCTCAACTCGCCGGGCGCACTCGAGTCGATCAGGCGACTGTCCGGCATCATGGGTGACCGGATGCTGGTGGGGGCTAGCACGGTACTGACCGCTGCAGAGGCGGAAGCGGCTGTCGATGCAGGCGCCCGGTTCATCATTTCCCCTACACTGGATATCGAGACGATCCACCGGACGCGGCAACTGGGGGCGATCAGCATCCCCGGGGCTTTTACGCCTACCGAGATCCTGACTGCCCATCGCAATGGGGCGGATATCATCAAGGTATTCCCGGCGGGTTCATCCGGCGCTTCCTATTTCAAAGAACTTCGCGGGCCATTGCCGCANNTATCCGGGATTTCAAGGTCGCGGGCGCCGTCGCCTTCGGTATCAGTAGCGCTCTGGTTCCGTCGGGGCAGGAGAACACCGGACCTGCGCTCCGGCAATTGACCGAAAGGGCTGCGGCCTATATAAAAGCCGTACAATGAAATTCTTCATCAGTGCCGACTGGGGCACTACCCATCTCAGGCTGAGGATAGTGGACGGGGACCGCCGGCAGGTCATGCATGAAGTAAGAAGTACCGATGGTATAGCGGCAACGCATGAGCAATGGAGAAATAGCGGGCGGGCTCCGGCGGATCGATTGTCTTTTTACCAGGAAATCCTTGTCCGGGAAATCCGGCGGTTAGGAGATCTGCCGCAGGGGCTGCCGCTGGTTGTATCCGGCATGGCTTCCTCCAGTATCGGCATGGTCGAGTTGCCTTATAAGGGCGTTCCATTCGATATTAACGGCTCGGACCTTGAGCGGGCTGTACTGCCTGCATCGGATGCTTTTCCGTATCGTATCCTGCTGGTATCGGGCGCCAGGACGGCCCATGACGTCATGCGGGGCGAAGAGGTGCAATTAGCCGGCTGCCCGGCGTCGGAGGAAGTGGAGGAGCGGCTTTATCTTTTCCCCGGAACCCATTCCAAACATGTGCTGGTCAAAGAGGGCAAGGTCGTTGATTTCTCCACGTACATGACCGGAGAATTCTTTCACCTGTTGTCCGCCAGGAGTATCCTGGCCGCTTCGGTAGCGGTAAGCGATGCAGGCCCGGCAGCGGCAGCGCCGGCCTTTCAGCAGGGCGTAAAAGACAGCCGGCATACCCCTCTCCTGCACAGCGCTTTCCTGGTGCGCACCAACCAGTTGCTGGGTGGTTGGACCAAAGAAGACAATTATCATTACCTGAGCGGGCTGGTGATCGGAGAGGAACTGGGACACCTCGCCGGCAGCGATACACCGCTGACCCTCGTCTGCACGGGCAGGCTAAAGGAGAATTATTCTATGGCGTGCGAGGTGCTGGGCATTGATTTCGGGCTGATCGACGCCGATCAGGCGCTGGTGAACGGGCATTGCCGGCTGCTGGATAGGAGGTTTCCATAAATTAATTATCTTTGTCAATATACATGACCGGTTTCAAGACGATACAAGGAAAGGCCTTTTTGCTGCTGATCACTTTTGTCAGCAACTTCTTTGTTGTCTGTCATTGTCAGACCAACGAGGCGCCGGCAGTTGCACACCGGCATTCCTGCTGTTGCGGGAAGGCTGAGACCGCGCAGCATCCCTCTTCTCATGACGACAATGATTGCCCCGCCACTCACGCCGTCAAATTCAATTTGCTGGAAAAGCAGGTGGCTTCCACCTTCTTCGCTGTGGCCCCGATGGTTGCAGTGGTGGCTGAACATTTTATCGTTGCGGTCAACGGCGGCTTCGCCAAGAACGAGGCGCCCTTCCGGAAAATATACTTTTACAAACATTCTCCGCCGGATTTCCAGTCCCTTTACCAACGCTTTCTCATTTGATGTTGAACAGATGATCCGTCATTGTATTATTCATCTTTCAATTTATCAATATGAAGAAGTTATTTTTTGCAGCGATCCTGTGTATACCTTTCTTTTCACAACCGGGTTTTGCGCAATCCTCCGGTCTTTCCCCTATTCTGACCGACTATTACCAGGTAAAGGATGCGCTGGTGGCCGGAGATGCGAAGACTGCCGCCACTGCTGCGGGTGGAATGTTGAAAGCCGTCAATAGCGTTGATATGGCAGCGCTCGCGCCGAAAGATCACCAGGCCTTCATGGGCTTGCAGGATAAACTGGCGTACGATAGCCGGCATATCTCCGAATCTTCCGACATCAATCACCAACGCGAACATTTTACTTCCCTGTCCGCCAATCTGTTCAAACTGGCGAAGCAGTCCCGGTTGTCCGCCAATCCTATTTATGAGGACTATTGTCCCATGAAGAAGGCTTACTGGCTGAGCAGCGACGCGGCGATCAAAAACCCTTATTTCGGCAGCAGCATGCTGACCTGCGGCAAGGTGTCAACTACGTTGAACCCGCAATAGCGCCCATGAAAAATTTACTCTTCTGTCTGCTGGTCTGTGTGGCCGGGCAGGCTGCTTTTTCGCAGGCGCCGCAGATGTCTCAGGCGGCCCCGATGCCCCCTCATCGGGTGATCTATCACCTGTATATCAGCGACACGGTAGTGAATTATACCGGCAGGCTACGCCATGCCATCGCCGTCAATGGTTCCCTGCCCGGGCCGACGCTGACTTTTACGGAGGGTGATACTGCCGTCATCTATGTGCATAACGAAATGATGATGGCTACGTCGGTCCATTGGCACGGGCTGATCGTTCCCAACCGGTATGACGGGGTTTCTTATCTCACCTCGCCGCCTATCGCTCCGATGCAGACATATGTGGCTGTCTTTCCTATCGTTCAGAACGGGACGTATTGGTACCATTCGCACACTATGCTGCAGGAGCAGGTGGGGCTGTATGGGGCGATCGTGATCCATANNAGGGGGGCGCGGCGGCGCCCGGGTCGGGCGCAGAGAAGGAATATACGGTCCTGCTGAGTGACTGGACGGACGAACGACCGTATGAGGTACAACGCAGCCTGCACTATGCCACCGATTGGTATGCCATCCGCAAAGGCAGTGTACAGGACTATGCCGCGGCGATCCGGCAGGGCTATTTCAAGACCAAACTCTCTAATGAATGGAAGAGGATGCTGCCGATGGATGTCAGCGACGTGGCGTATGACCGGTTTCTCGTCAATGGGCGGCCCGGCGATACGCAACCTGCGTTTCATGCCGGTGACAAGATAAGGCTCCGGATCATCAACGGCAGTTCTTCCACCTATTTCTGGCTGCGTTATGGCGGAGGGAAGATGGCGGTTGTCGCCAGCGATGGAAAAGATGTTGTGCCTGTTGAGGTTGACAGGATGATCATCGGCGTGTCGGAGACTTATGATGTGGTTGTGACTGTACCAAATGATAGCAGCTATGAATTTCAGGCGACTGCCGAAGACCGGACGGGATCGGCCTCGCTTTGGCTCGGGGGCGGTCCGGCGCATCGGGTCCCCAGGCTGCCCGCGCTGAACTACTTCGAGGGGATGAAGATGATGAATGGGATGATGAAGATGAACGGAGACCTGAATAGCATGAACATGGCCATGAGCGACCAGGTAATGGATATGAATACCGTCATGTACCCGGAAGTGGCCGGTGGCGGTGCGGATACGGCGATGCGAGGTATGAGCGGCATGGGTGGCGCCGGAGTAACATTGAACTATGGAATGCTGCGCTCGCCTGTCAGGACTACGCTGCCGGAGGCGCCCACGAAAGTTCTGCACTTCAATCTCAGCGGTAATATGAACCGTTATGTCTGGACGATCAATAACAAGGCCGTTTCTGAGACGGACAGGATACTGATCCGGAGGGGAGAGAATGTCAGGATCATCCTGTACAACGGGACGATGATGCGCCATCCCATGCATCTGCACGGGCATTTCTTCCGGGTGCTGAACGGGCAGGGTGATGATGCGCCATTGAAAGAGGTGGTGGATATCATGCCGATGGAGACCGATACCCTGGAGTTCGCGGCGACAGAGAGCGGCGACTGGTTCTTCCATTGTCATATCCTGTATCACATGATGAGCGGGATGGGCCGGATCTTCCACTATGTCGATTCGCCGGTTGATTCGAGCCAGGACCTGCGGAAAGTATATGCCGATGACCGGGAGATCCGGCCCATGGCAAGGACCAGCCTGGAAAGCAATGGCAGTGACGGTGAAGCTATGCTGGCCGACACCCGCTATCGCCTCGAGACGGAATGGAGGCTGGGTACTGATGCCGTCAAAGGGTATGAGAGTGAAAGTCATTTCGGGCGTTACCTGGGGAAAATGCAATACTGGCTGCCTTACGTAGGCTGGGATTTCCGTTATCGCCGCAGCGACGAAAAGGAGAAAAACCTCTTCGGGCAAACGGATACCAAGAACCACCGCAATGTCGCGTGTGCCGGTATTCAATATACGCTGCCCCTGTTGCTGGTCATCGACTGGCGGGTAGACATGAAAGGCAACCTGCGGCTCCAGCTGGGCCGGGAGGATGTGCCGCTGACCAACAGGCTCCGATTCACTTTTATGGCCAATACCGATAAGGAATATATGGCCGGTTTCCGTTATATCATCACGAAATATTTTGGGGTGTCGACGCACTATGACAGCGATATGGGCTTCGGGGCGGGGGTGACCTTTAGTTATTGACCGGTTGATACCAGACGGATCGAAATAATAAAGTATATTTAAGAATGGGCAAGGAAGATATCCGGGATTTGCAGAAATTTATCCGGCCTTATCCGCCGGAGGTGCAGGATATTGCCCTGTGGATAAGGGAATGGGTGTGGGGGCTTTATCCGGGCTGCAACGAACTCATCTATGACGGTTATAGCGCCGTTGCATTTGGCTGGTCGTTGACTGACCGGCTTGGGCATACTTTCTGTTCGGTTGCACTCATGCCGAAGTATGTTCATTTCGGTTTTTTCTGGGGCAGCGAAATCTCCGATCCGGAAAAGCGCCTTCTTGGTAAAGGCAACCAGTACCGGTATCTTGTCGTTAGTAAAAGGGCAGACTTCCCAAAGACGTATATTAAAAAACTATTGAAGGAGGCGTATGCGAATTCACTGGAGAAAGTCAAGGACAAAGCCCAACTGGTCCGAGGGCAAACTATTATCAAATCAGTTTCTTCCAAAAAAAGACGGCCGGTTCCCGGCCAATAAAAACCCAATCATCATGAAAGCAGTCATCTTCGTTTTATTTTCAGCGCTGGCTGCCTGCAGCGCCACTGCATAGCGTATCGCCGCCGACACCATCGCACTCAAAAAAGGTTCGCTGATCGTCCAGCCTATTCAGCATGCCAGCGTGGTGCTGACGGCGAAGGGTAAAACCATCTATGTCGATCCGGTCGGCGGCGCGGCTAAATACCAGGGTCTGGCGGCTCCTGATATTATCTTAGTGACAGATATCCATGGCGATCATTTCGATCCTGCCACGCTGGAAGCCATCAAAAACGACCGG
>PMUF01000572.1:0-1835 GCA_003167015.1 Chitinophagaceae bacterium
TCGAAGCCAGCTTAAAAACATTTAAACAGCTTTACCCGCCTCTAAGCGATGCCAAAATGTATTTCACGGTGGGGGGTCTGCGCTCCGGCGGCACGACGAAAGACAGTATGGTCCTCATCGGGACAGAGATAGCCACCGGCGATCCGACGACCGATGTTTCAGAATTTAAAGACAAATGGCTTGCCGGCGTGTTCCGAAATCAACAGCTGGACAATATCGTTACCCTCAATATTCATGAATATGTCCATACCCAACAAAATTCTCCGGGAATGCCGGATCTGCTGGGAATAGCCCTGCAGGAAGGTTCAGCCGATTATATCACCCAGCTGGTCATTGGTAAACCTATGAAGACCAGCTATATCGTTTACGGTCGGGAACATGAAACAGAGCTGAAAAAAGAATTCATGCTGGACATGTTCTCCACGGCAACCATATCCCGCTGGTTGTACAATGGATCCAACGCAAAAGATATGGCCGACCTGGGTTATTTCATGGGATATGCTATCTGTGAGGCCTATTATCAGCGCGCAGAGAATAAACAGGCCGCGATTCGGGAGATCATCGAACTGAATTATTCCGATACGGCCGCAACGGAGAAATTCCTGAAAAGATCAGGCTACTTTACCGAACCCTATGATAGAGCCGCCCTGCTGAGAGAAGTTGAAAAGAAAATACCGGTGGTGACAGGATTGTCCGCGTTCGTCAATGGAGATACCGCCGTCGATCCCACGCTGAAAGAGCTGACCATCCAATTCTCCGAACCGATGGACACGCACAGGTATTCAATAAGCCGTGGAGAAAAAGGCCTGGAGACTTACCCTATTACAAAAGTAACCGGCTATTCAGCGGAGGGGCGTTCCATCGTGATTCAGCTGACCTTGCAGCCCAATCATGTGTATGAATTTATTTGCACCGGTCGAAATTTCCGCTCGGAGCAGGGTTATCCCCTGAAGCCCTATAAAGTCAGTTTCAAAACCCGCCCCTGATATCCCTCGCCCTTCGCCTCACCGCAGCCTCAGCCCAAACTTCGTGCTATCGTCCGGATTCATCGTCGGATAGATATCGTCCGCGGTGAACGCCACCCCATCTTCGCCAACCGAAAATAACCAATATTTATCACCCGTCTTTTGATAGTAAAACTCGACTGGCTTCAAATGCAAACCTCTGTGGGGCAGCGGATCCGAGATGATAACAAAACCCCTGCTATCTTCGACTTGTTCCAGGTTATCCGGATAGTGACCATGCTGCAGTTTATAGAATTCCACACTTTTAAAGACCGTATTCAGCATTCCCTGCGCCAATTGCTTTTCAGCCCCGATGACCTGAGAGCTATGCAGCACCCCAAAAAAAATCCAACATAAAAAGGCAGCCCAAAAGACGATAGTGAACAGAATGTCGGCCACTGCGATGATGATCAGTTTTCTGCTTTTGTATATGATCCCCAGGATCAGCAGCACCACTCCGGCGATCGCCCCCACATTAGGGATGATCCCTAATAACCCCCAGGGCGCCACTCTCCGCGCCTTAGCCCGATCAGACTCTTGCCCGCTGCCCCTGACCCTCGCCTTCATCGTCCTGACGATACCGATAAAATTATCGACCTCATTGTCAGCACGAAAATATTGTCTGGGAATGAGAAAGACTTTCCAGTTGACCAGCACGATGAAAACGAACCTGTCGGTACTGTCGGCGGACCGGACACTCTCCCATCGCCAGGACCCGCTGGCTATGACTGTACCGGCTTCATCCTCGTTTTGTAGTGTTATTCCATCCGCACTCAATATTATTCTCTTTTGATCCGACTGATCCGGCGCCGCCAACACCTTCCGGGTTTT
>PMUF01000572.1:1846-6628 GCA_003167015.1 Chitinophagaceae bacterium
CGGAATTCTACTTCCATGCCGATAAGATAAGGAAATAATCGAACTTATTTTTACCTTCCCGTCCTATTTTATCTTCATCGTTTGACATGATCCGGATTCCGCCGGGTTTACACCCACGTTCTCATCATCATCTTAAAAACAAAATTATGAAACAACTTATTTTGCTCCTCTTCCTCCCTTTTATTCTCTTCAGTTGCAATACAAACCCCGCAACTGAAACCGCCCCGAAGCCCGCGACACCCGCTGATACCCTTAGCTACGCCTACAAAGCCAGCTACTCCTCGGATTTCACCGTACCCGCCAATCCCGTCAACGCCCAGAAAGTATTAAAGGTTTGGAAAATGTTCGAGACCGCTGACATCCAGGCCATGCGGCCCTATTACGCTGACACGGTCATCTATGAAGACGCCGGCGGCATGCGCTTTCACGGTCCGACGGAAAAACTACTCGCCTACGCCAAACAAGACATTGCAGGCCTGGATTCGATGCGTTTCGACATCAGCGCCTGGCAAAGTTCTCATTCCAATGACAGGAACGAGGATTGGGTCAGTATCTGGTCGACCGAGAGGAGATACCCCAAAAATGGTCATCCCGACACTGTCCTGATGCAGGAAAACTGGAAGGTCAAGGACGGCCTCGTCGTCTACTTTAATCAATACCTCACCAAATTGCCCAAATAAGATAATTGGGGGGGGGGGGGGGGGGNNAATTGGCGCCCCCCGCTCCCCCGCCCATAATAGCACACCCCCTGTATCGATTCCGCACACCCACCGCCGTCTGAGGGCCCTCAACCAAAAGAAAACCAATCACTTATCCCTCTGGCACTGCATTGGCAGGAATTTGACGGCCACCATCGGACACGGCCACCCAAATCGACATCAATGCTCAAAAACTATCTTCGCATCACCTGGCGCAACCTGACGAAAAACAAGATCTACTCGTTCATCAACATCACCGGCCTCGCCGCCGGCATGGCCATCGCCCTGCTGATCGGCCTCTGGATAGCCGATGAAATGAGCTACGACCACTATTTCCCCAACCACCGCCGGGTCGCCGTCGGTATGGTCACCCAATCCGGCCAGGGCCAGTCCTATACGGGTAATACCGTCTCCATGGCCATGGGCCAGGCTTTCCGCAGTCAATATTCGGATCTCTTCACCCGTACGGCGCTGACCTGCGACGGCTCGAAACATCTCTTCAGCTACGGTGACAAAATACTCAGCGCGCCCGCCCTCTGGGCCCAGCCGGAACTGCCCATGATGTTCGGCTTCCGTATATTGCAAGGCAGCGCCGCCTCGGCAAAAGACCCCTCCACAACGCTCATCTCGCAAAGCCTCGCCACCGCCTTGTTCGGCAAGGAAGACCCGATCGGCAAAACCATCAAGGCCGATAATGAGATCGAATTCCGCGTCGGCGGCGTATACGAAGACCTGCCGCTCAACACTACCTTCAACGGTATCGAAGTATTGATGCCCTGGTATAATAAAGCTAATAACTACCACAACACCAACACCGACTGGGACGACCATAACGGTCAGCTATATGTGGAACTGGCGCCCGGCATCACCGCTGCCCGGGCCACCCAACGTATTCATCTCCTCCCCACGCCGCATTTCAAAACATACCGGGAAGAAGCCCTCGTCTATCCATTAGACCGAGCCTATCTCTACAACGAATTCACCTTCGGCAAGCCCTCCGGCGGCGGCCAGATCCGCTTCGTCTGGCTGTTCGGCATCATCGGTGGCTTCGTCCTGCTGCTGGCCTGCATCAATTTCATGAACCTTTCCACTGCCCGCAGTGAGAAGCGAGCGAAAG
Source organism: Chitinophagaceae bacterium (assembly GCA_003167015.1). Lineage (GTDB taxonomy): Bacteria > Bacteroidota > Bacteroidia > Chitinophagales > Chitinophagaceae > Puia. The sequence continues at coordinate 3,662 of PMUF01000572.1, forward strand.
AAGTGGGCATCCGCAAAACCATCGGATCGCTCAAAGGCCAGCTGATCGCTCAATTCCTCAGCGAATCCGTCCTCGTCGCCCTGATCGCTTTTATCCTGGCCGTCCTTCTTGTCGAGACGACGCTGCCTTTCTTCAATCAACTGGCGGCCAAAAAAATGCAGCTCCCCTGGAACAATGGCTTATTTTGGCTGATCATCCTGGCCTTTGCCTTCTTCACGGGTATCCTGGCCGGTAGCTATCCCGCCTTTTATCTCTCACGGTTCCGCCCGGTGCAGGTGCTCAAGGGCAGTTTCAAGGCTGGCCGCTATGCCGCTCTGCCCCGCCGGATGCTGGTCGTGCTGCAATTCACCGTGTCCCTGACCCTCATCATCGGGACGGTCATCGTTTTCCGGCAGATCCTGTATGCTAAGGACCGCCCCGTCGGTTACTCCCGCGAAGGGCTCTTCACCGTGCCCATGAACACGCCCGAAATAGGGAAACATTATGAAGCCCTCCGCACGGAACTCGTGGGCAGCGGTCTCGTCGCCAACGTCGCCGCCTCCGATATGACCCTTACCGGGTTCGAAGACGGTAACGGGTTGCAGTGGCGGGGCAAGCGCCCTGAGCAGGACTTCATCGACTTCCGAAATGTGAACGTAACCCCGGACTATGGTTCCACGATCGGCTGGACGATCCTCGCCGGCCGCGATTTCTCGCGGGCCTATGCCACGGATTCCAGCGCCATGATCCTCAATGCCGCCGCAGTGAAGGCCATCGGCATCAAAAACCCCGTCGGCGAAACCATGGGCCTCTTCGGAAAAAATTACACCGTCATCGGGGTCTCGGCAAATATGGTCAACAATTCCCCTTCCGATACAGTCGAACCTGCGGTCTTCGTTGGCGGCAGGTATACCGCGCAGATTATCGTGCATATCAAACCCGGCCTGTCAGTTCACAATGCCCTCGCGGGCATAGAGCCTATTTTTAAAAAGTATAATCCCGCCAGCCCCTTCCTGTATAACTTCGTCGACGAGGCATACGCCGCCAAGTTCGCAGCAGAAGAGCGTATCGGCAATCTCGCCGCCGTCTTCACGGGACTAGCGATCTTTATCTCCTGTCTTGGCCTCTTCGGGCTGGCATCCTTTGTCGCCGAACAACGTACAAGAGAAATCGGCGTCCGAAAAGTCCTCGGCGCCGGGCTCTTCAGCCTCTGGGGCCTGCTGTCAAAAGAATTTATAGGTCTGGTCGCCCTGTCCTTGCTGATCGCGATCCCGCTGTCCCGTTGGGCAATGGACAAATGGTTGCAAAACTATACCTACCGCTCCTCCATGCCCTGGTGGATCTTCGCCGCGGCCGGCGCGGGCATCCTCCTGATCACACTGGCTACGGTCAGCTATCAGTCGCTGAAAGCCGCTACCATGAACCCGACGAAAAGCCTGAGATCGGAGTAGGTAATCCCGCCTCATTTTTCAAAAAAAAGAATACTCTTTTTACCTAACTTTACATTCCACTAAATAACCTATACTATGACTAACGAAGATATTAATAACCTGGTGGAATTGGCAAAAGAGCGGGCCAAAAAAACGCCCACCTATGAGGAAGCCCTTCGTTCATTCGTTCGGGCCGGCATCTTAGATGACCAAGGAAATTTGACTCCTATGTACAAGTATCTTGAGGTTCCTCCCCGTAAAGAATAAAAGGCATCAGATGTATGAGGTTAAACCCAATCTGGTCATTGGATTCCATGGGTGTGACCGTAGTGTGCGCGATTCATTACTGATGAACCCCAAAGATTACCAAATCAGTCAAAAACCTTTTGATTGGCTGGGGCATGGTTTATATTTCTGGGAAAATAACTACGATCGGGCATTCGAATGGGCGACCCAAAAGAAATACCGGGGTGGAATTAAAGAACCTGCCGTTGTGGGCGCAGTTTTGTCCTTAGGACACTGTTGCGATTTTCTGGATAAAAGGTTTATTGAGACCCTGGCCTTTTATTTTAGCTATATGAAGCCCTACTACGCTGGATTAGGAAAACAGCTTCCTCAAAATGAAGATTTAAAACACGACATTTTTAAGGATAAGATATTGCGGAACCTGGATGGTGCAGCCATTGAATATATGCACGGGGAAATATTGGATCAGGTAAAACTAGACATAGGTGAAAAGGGATATAGCAAATTAAAAGTATTCGACTCCACCCGGGCAGTATTCATCGAAGGTGGCCCCGCTTTCGAAGGCGCCGGCTTGTTTGAAAGGACCCATATCCAAATCTGCATCCGCAATCCCAACTGCATCCAGGGCTTCTTCATGCCCCGGGAAGAAATCGATTTCATGGAATGGCTCGATAAAAACGCAATACATGCCTAACCCCCGGTAATCGACCAGCCTCGTCTTCACAAGACCCCCTCGGCAAAGCCCCCTACTTCCCATTCCCTCACCCCGCCCCCGGCCCAACCGCCCGCTGCACCGTCCCGCCATCTACTGGCCAAAACCCGCCGCCCAATGGGTTCCCCCAGAAAAAACACTCATCCGTCCTACTTTCATGTATGACTTTCACAAAACCAGCACTCCTCCTCCTCATCATAGCCACCCTGGTCACAACAGGCTGTAAAAAAAGCTCGTCGTCAGGCTCAGGAGGTTCCACTGACTCAACCGGTACCGGAACCGGCAGCACGCTGTCCATCCAGTCGATCAACCCGACCAGCGGCCCGGAAGGAACCGGAATAACCGTAACGGGAACGGATTTCGGCACCACGGCAGCCAACGACAGCTTCTTCGTCAACGGTCATTATGCAGCATTGGGCACCCTCACCGCGACCACGGCGACCATCCAGGTCCCCGTCAGGGCCGGCACCGGAGCAGTCACGGTGAAAGTAGGCGGCGCCGGCGCTACCGGACCGGTATTCACCTATCAATATACCATCGCCTCCTCCGTTTTCGCGGGCAACGGCAATATCAACCAGGTCAATGGCCAGGGCAAGGCCG
>PMUF01000286.1 GCA_003167015.1 Chitinophagaceae bacterium
AGCGGCCCAAAAAAACTTCACCTCCTCTCATCATACACCCCAAACTCCGCAATCGCCGGCGGCGTCTCATACCCGTCAATCAATATCCTCACTGCATCCCCCCACACCCGGTCGAACCGATGTATTTTCACCCTGGCCTTATTATCCCCCTCCCACAACGGCTTCCATACCCCATTACTCCTGTACTCCAACCGGTAATGACTGATATTCGCCTTATCCTCCGTGATCACAATCGCATTGAACGCCTTATCACCCACCAGCTCAACCTCATACCAGGGCTCTTTCACCGTCGGATTCGACTGCCAGGAAGTTCGAAAATTATCGTCATTGCCGAAATCCATGATATTCATGTCGTCACTCCAGCTGGCATTCGCAGGCTGCCGCTTGGCGAGATTATGCGAAATGATCGGCGCCTCCGTCGGCGGCAACGGCGACACCGGTCCCTCAGGACTCCACAGCCGACCAATCTCCGCCAATGCCGCCAGTGCATTCGCATCGATCAATCCATCCCGGTTAGGCGCCACATTCAAAATAAAATTGTCATAGATCTTATTGTAAGGAATAATATCCTCATTCACCAGCATCGCCGGGTCCTTCACCGGAGTGGTCGGAAAGTCGGTCTTCCAGAACCAGGCTGTATTCAGTGGGAGACAGGAGAGAGCAGGCAACCGGTTAGTGGCCGTCGAAATATGCTGACCCGCACCCTGCTCATAAGACTTGATATCCGTATACATCAGCGCCTCGGGTGGATATTTAGCCGAATTCAGATCCATCACCAGGCAGTTGGGCTGTAATGATTTAATGAGTGAATAAATCTCCTCGAAAGGAACATCGTCATAAGAAATGCGCGACCATGGAGCGTCCCAGCCATCGATGATCAACGCGGTGATCGGCCCGTAATGCGTCAGCAGTTCCGTCAGCTGTGCCTTGATCATTTCGATATGCTGTCGGGTAATGAAACCGGGCCGCAGATGGTGGTGCGTATCCAGTATGCTGTAATATAAACAGACCTTCAGCCCCTGCGCCCGAAAAGCGTCGGTATACTCCTTCACTACATCCCGCTTCAGCGGACTGTTCATGACATTATAGTCGGTCGTCTTTGTATTCCAGATACAAAAACCACTGTGATGCTTAGTTGTCAGACAACCGTATGACATGCCGGCGGATTTGGCGGCCAGCGCCCATTGATTACAGTCCAGCTTGCCCGGGTTGAACAACGCCGGCGAGGCATCCGGGTCCGCCCAGTCCTGGTTCATGAATGTCGGAATGTTGAAATGGATGAACATCCCGAACCGAAGATCCACGAATTGCTGCTGCAGAGTATGCAGGTCAGTAGCTTTGGAACGGGCGCCCTCAGCCTGCGCAATAGTGTTGATGACCGGCGCCAGGCACAATAGTGCCAGCCCGATGCTCAAAAATGCTCTTCTCATAGATGGTGCACTTTGCATACTGCGGATGATTACTTCACATTCAAAGGATTGCTCTTATCCGTCGAAAACGAATAAGGGTAGTCGGAAGGCTCGGTACCCCTTGCCTTATTCGGCGTAGCCCCCATGGTAAATTGGATCTCTCCTCCCTGCCGGATCGTGGAGGGCGCAATCCAGTTCTTATCCCACACCTGCCCGTTCAGCACCGCCTTCTCCACGTATAAATTCGTTCGGCTGTTGTTCGGAGCGCTGATGACAAACTGTTTGCCGTTGTCCAGGTGCAGCGTCAGCTTTTTGAACAGCGGCGCCCCCAGCACATACTGGTCGGTCCCCGGACAGACCGGATAAAAACCAAGCGCCGAAAAGACATACCAGGCAGAGGTCTGCCCATTGTCCTCATCCCCGCAATAGCCGTCGGGCGTCGCCTGGTACAATTTGCGCATCGATTCCCTCACCCAGTATTGCGTCTTCCAGGGCTCTCCGGCATAGCCGTAGAGGTATAACATGTGTTGTATCGGCTGGTTGCCGTGAGCGTATTGCCCCATGCCCGCTATCTGCATCTCCCTGATCTCATGGATGGGAAAACCGTAATAGCTATCGTCGAATGTCGGCGGCATCACGAAAACGGAATCCAGCATCGATACAAATTGTTTTCTCCCGCCCATCAGATCGATCAGCCCCTGGATGTCTTGAAAGACACCCCAGGTATAATGCCAGCTGTTGCCTTCCGTAAAAGCGTCACCCCATTTGAAAGGATTGAAAGGCGACTCGAAGCTCCCGTCCTGGTTCTTGCCCCTCATCAGTTTGTGCTCCGGATCAAAAAGGTTCTTGTAGTTCATCGCCCGGGAGGCATATAGTTTCAGTTCATCTGCAGGCCGGCCTAACGCCTTGCCCAGCTGATAGATGCTGAAATCATCAAAGGCATACTCCAGCGTGCGGGCCGCATTTTCATTGATGCCCACGTTGTAGGGGACATAACCTAATTTGTTATAGTAGTCTACTCCGACCCGCCCCGTACCTTCCGGTCCTGCATTGTTCGCGCCATGCAGCAGAGCTTGATATAAAGTTTGGATGTCATAGCCACGATTTCCTTTCAGGTAAGCATCTGCCACCACGCTGGCGGAGTTGTTGCCCACCATCACATCCCGGTAGCCGGGACTGCTCCATTCCGGCAACCAGCCTCCTTCTTTATAGTCATTCACCAGCCCGGCCTGCATTTCCCTGTTGATATCGGGATAGACCAGGTTTAGAAACGGGTATAGGGCCCTGAAAGTATCCCAGAATCCCGTCCCTGCGAACAGATAGCCGTCTTCCACTTTGCCATTGAAGGGGCTGTAGTGCACGATCCGGCCCGTCGCATCTTTTTCATACAGCTTCAACGGGAAGAACAACATCCGGTACAGACAGGAATAGAAGGTCCGCATCTGGTCTATCGTACCCCCTTCCGCGCTTACCCGGCTCAGTGTCTTATTCCAGATCGCCCGGCCTTTGTCTGCTATCTGCTCGAAGTTGTCGTTGCCGATCTCTTTCAGGTTTTGTTCTGCCTGTTCTATGCTGATAAAGGAAGAAGCCACACGCGCATTCAACACCGTACCCCTGACCACACTACTAAAGCCTACTACTGCCCCCACATGCTCCCCCTTCAATTCCACCGAATCTTCCAGCTCCTTGTCCTTCCAGGTATGCGAGGAAGTGAACGGCTTGTCGAAGACGATCACGAAATAATTTTTGAAATTGGAAGGTACCCCTTCGCTGTTGCGGGTGGAATAACCGACGATCTTATTCTCTCCGGGAATGACCTTGATATAAGAGCCCTTGTTGTAGGCATCGATGACAACATAGGCGCTGTCCGTCCGGGGAAAGGTAATGCGGAAACGGGCCGCTCTTTCCGTCGGCGTGATCTCCGTGGTAATATCGTCATCGGCAAGATAGACGCTGTAGTAATAAGGTTTGACGATCTCCGTCTTATGGGAGAACCACGATGCCCGGCTGTCCTCCGTGAAGTGCAGGCCGTTGACCGGCATAATGCTGAACTCGCCATAATCGTTCATCCATGGCGAAGGCTGATGCGTCTGCTTGAATCCCCGGATCTTCTGGGCCGTATAAGTATATTGCCAGCCATCCCCCATCTTCCCGGTTTGCGGTGTCCAGAAATTCATCCCCCAGGGCAGCGCAATGGAAGGATAGGTATTGCCATTCGATAGATCGCCCAGGGACTGACTACCCATCAGGGGGTTGACATAGTCGACCGGATCCGTGACCTTGTCGACGAATTGGGCATTCGCAAGGCAAGAGATGATCAGCAGCGTGCTAAATGCACTTAACGATTTTAGCATGTGTAATGTGTTTTACCCGGATCTGATGTCCGGCGTCGCAAAGATAATGGACAGGCATACAAATAAGAGCCAAATAAAAAGATGAGTTATCGATAACCTCTCTTCGGTACCTTTAGGGGATGAAACAACTTCTTTGTCTATGGGCCTGTTGCGCCGCCTTCTCCACCTTCGCACAGCCGCCCTCCCTGAAAGAACCCACCCTCGTCTCCTATGTCGATCCTTATATCGGCACCGGCGCCCATGGGCATACCTTTATTGGTGCCAGCGTTCCCTTCGGCGC
>PMUF01000162.1 GCA_003167015.1 Chitinophagaceae bacterium
GAATACGGCATGGAAGGCTGAGGCAACGTAATAGTAAAATACATTCAGTGGTATGATAGGAAATTTTGCCAGGACGATCTGTTGTGCGCCTTTATATAATCCTTTATGGTTGGTATGGGTCGCCGTGGCATATATGGTAAAATCATATTTCTCCGATAGCTGTTCGATGATATGATCGCCGACGCTGGCTGCTCCGCCAAAGGGTGGGAGACCTTTAAGGCCGATAATCGCTATCTTTTTTTTGACCATGATGAAGGCTTTAGTTTAACCAGGGCAAAATTTTTAAGGATGCCCAGCGTCCTTAGCAGGGCGATAAGAGAACCGGCGAGAGCCCCCCGGTGTTTGATGGAATAATAGCGTGTTTTTTTAAAAGAATTGACTGAATACCGGTTGCTAAAGCTGCGGATCAACGACTTAAAGGATGGGTTGTTATAGACGGCTCCTGCCGAGGTGAGCCGGACATTTTCGTACACGCGTGCATTGTAAGAGATCATGACCGGAATACCGTTACGGGATAAGGTATAGGTGAAATCGGTCTCTGAGCTATACTGGACCAACTGTTCATCGTACAGTCCGAAACGATCGAAGATGGCTGCCGGGTAGAGGATGCCCCGTCCTGAAAGGACCACCGAGGGTTTGAGTCCGGAGAGGTCTTCTTCCGAAATGGCGGAAAACTTCGGGATATAATTAAATTCTTTCAGGCTTCGGGTGACCTTAGATACCCCGGCGAAGGTAATAACGCGGGGAGTACCTGCGCTGAGAGAGACGGAGCCGATCACCGAGTCGGGGCCGCCGGCCGAATAATCTTTAAGGAGGATACTGACATAATCGGGAGAAAACGTCAGGTCATCATTGAGCGTCAGGATAAACCCGCAGTCGAGCTGCCGGGCCCTTTTGATGCCTTCATTGATAGATCGGGTGTACCACCAGTTGCCATCGCCAAGAACGATGGATGCGGAGGGAAAGTCGGTTGCCAGCATTTCCAGTGTCCCGTCGGTCGAGCCATCCACGACTACGATCGGGATGATGGTTGCGGGATGAAGACTGAACTGCTGCTGCTGCAGACAGGTCAATATTTGTTTCAGGCTGGCCTTCCTGTTGAAAGTAGGGATGACAGCGCCTATTACGGGTCTATTTTCAATCGTATTCATGTGTCAGCGTTTTGCCGCCTAATTGCATTTTGCCGGACCGTCGTGTGACGGCTGGGCGGTTGCCGGTGGGCATGGTAATTCCGCAATACAGCGCCAGGCCAATGAAAAAGGCTTTAAAGAAATAGTCTTCCGAAAAGGAAATGATCAACAGCAGCGTCAGGAGTAATGAAGCGTTGACCGGATCATTGAGCAGCCGGCGGAAGCTCAGCCAGTTAAAATACAGGAAAAAGAAAAAGAATGGGAGGCCGTAGGTGCTCAGCAGCACGCCGATGCCATTATTCCGGTGCATTTCTCTGAGATCTGTATTATAAAAATTTTTGCCGAAGTGCATCTCGACGTTTCGGCCTGTGCCGATGAGTGGATGTTCCTTTAAGGAGGCCAAATCGACATTGAGGCTGCTGAAGCGGCTTTCACCTGTGTGCTGGCTGCCGCTCTTTTCTATCTGCTGGTCTATTTTTTTATGGAGAAAATCGAGTTTTTGATAGGCGAGAAAACCGAAGCCTACAATACCGAGCAGTAGGAACAGTGCAATGAAAGGCCTTTTAATAAAGAAGTTTTTCAGATAGGCGATGATAACGAAGAACAATGCCAGGTAGGTAGTGGTCGATAAAGTAGTGACTATAACGAGTAGGAAGAGGAGATTGATCTTAGAGGTCAATTTTTCTTTCCGGTAGAACAAGTTGATAAAGAGGGCAAGGCACATGAAGCCGCCCTGGGTGCCGGGCTCCCAATAGAATCCGGAATTACGTTTGATGTCGATCTGCCCTAAATTATAGATGATCATATTGCCTGGCGAGTCATACATGTCACCGGCAAGAGCACGATGGAAGGGGGACTGGGTATATTTAGCGACATGGTCGGTCAGGAAATGGGCGAGAGGTTTGACCAGGACGCAGGGAATGTAAAAGCACAGGCTGATCACTCCAAAGACGTAGACGAATTTCACAAACAGATCGAAGAAGCGCGGGCCGATAATCCGCATGGCGAGGATGCAGAAGGCGATACGGAGATATTCGCCCATAAAGGTTTTCACCGGGAACAGGTGGTATTCAATGGTTTGACAGGCTTGTAACAGCGTGAGCACAATGATATAGGTCCAGAATTGCTGGTTGAGACGGGTATTGTCTTCTACCACGAAGAACCAGATGGCGAGAAGGACGATGAAGGAGGCGAACAGCATTTCCACCGACTGATAGAAGAAAGGATTGGCCGTATTGCCGATCAGCAGGAACATAGTGAGCCAGTCGACCCAGGGTGGGTTCGTCCGGGCAGGCGCCTGATAGGCGGCCGGATGAGGACCAGTGAGGGCCGATCGTTTGGCGGGAATTTTATGGTTGAGTTTCAGTGTCATGATTGAATGGCTGGCAGGCGGCGGGTTTTGTGTTTGAACAGGATGATGAAAAGAGCGTCGCGCCAGAACCAGGAATGTTTGGTTGCCACGTGATGGCGGGCGACCTGTTTACCTGAAAAGAGATAGCGGGGCAGCAGGGGCCAGTGGATATCGGCGGTACTGAGGATGATCTCTTCCGGGGTCCAGGTATCACCGAGCCGGTCTGCCAGCAGGGCAAAAGTGGTTTGCTCGGAAAAGGGTTCGTTGAAGATCCGCATGAACTGCATGAGTTCTTCGAAGCCAGGGTAATTGTCATAGACGGAGCCGGAAAGATAGACGACGCCGCAGTTAATAGCTGGTTTTTCCATCAGGTCGTACCGGTTGAGGTACCGGATGGCCGGCAGGTGATAGCAATGCTTATTATCCCTGGAAATCCGCATCGTACAACCGTTGTCCGGGGCCGGGGCAGGCAGCTGTGGCTCGCCAAACCAAAGGACATCGGTGTCGCAGTAAAATAGTGGTCTTGCTTCCGCCTCTGCCAGTACGGACAGCATTTTGCGGGCATAAGGGTTGATCCTGGCAAAATCGACGATAGAGTGGCGATCTTTGGCCAGGTGCCAGGCGGCGCAATCTTCCCAGGACTTAATTTGGTAAGGGAAGGGCCAGAATTGCAGGGCTTTTTCCAGGACTTCTTTGGGCGTACCGTCGGATACAAGGGTGAGACGGGGGATCTTTTCCCAGTTATAGTAGATGGATAGCAGGACTGCCTTGAGCATTTTGGCGCCTTTGTAGCCGCAGAAAAGAAGGAGGTCGGTATCTGCGATTGGTTTGTCGGCCGCGATTTTTTTGCGGGTCAGGACAGTGAATGTCGCACGACAGCAACGGCCCAGCAGGCTGTAAAACTTATAGACGATCATTGAATCCATACACCTGTAGCTTTTCCGCTGATTATTTTGTTATACTGGACCCTGTACAGTATGGTGACCGGCAGGCTGGTGCAGATCATGGCCAGGATGACTCCTTCGGGGCCAAGATGCAGGATCTTGCAGAACAGCCATGCAAGTGGTATTGTCATTACTATGGTATAGATAGCCGTGTAGAGCTGCAGCCTGACCTTGCCGGTCCCATTGAGGAAGATGTGCTGGGGGGCGGCGATGAGGCTAATGAGTGTATAAACGCACATGACGATCTGCATGGAGAGTGGGACCTGTACTGAGTTGTGCAGCCAGAGACCGATCATTTTGGTCGCCATCAGGGTTGAGAGCAGGACCATGCCCATCAGCAGGTAGGTCACCTTTTCCATCCGGTGGATGGTATGGCGGATCCAGGTGAATTCTCCCCGCACATAGGCATCGGTAAACGCCGACCAGTAGGTGGCGGTAATGATGCCATTGACCATGAGGGCGATGGTGAAGTATTTATAGGCGATATTATAGACGGTAACGTTTTGAGGGCCGAACCAGCGAATGATGATGATATTGGCGCTGGAGTACATGACGATATAGGCGACCTGGATAATGAAGAACTGGAGTCCAAGGCCGAAGAGATCTCTGGAATCTTTAAATTGTATGTAGCGGAAGCCCGGGGCGATGTTGCGGAACTTCCAGCCCAGGAACAGTCCATTGAACAGCAGCAGGATCAGTACGGGTGAAGCGCTGAATACAAGGGATACCCAAAACAGCGAGCCGTGGGTGGTGAGGGTAAGGATATAGATGATGACCAGGGACAAGACGTTGCCGAGGGGATTGATGAGGTTGGAGAGAGCAGGTTCCTGGTGTGCGTAAAGGATATTGCCGATCAGGTTAAGGATGAACTGGATGCAGAAAAAAGTAAAGACCACCAGCATCATGCGTCTCAATTCGCCGGCCAGTCCGCCGGAGGTATTGAGGATATGCGCCCAGTTCAGGAAGGGACTGACGACCCAAAAGAGTATCATCAGGGAAATGAAGATTGCGGCTACGCATGCGTAGGAGGTGCTGACATAGATTTTGGCCAGTTGGGTATCGCCTTTGGCGAGGGCTTCGGAGAGTTTGTTGCGGAGGCCGTTGCCGATGCCGATGTCGAAAAAGCTGAACCAGCCGACAATGGAGGACATGGTCAGCCAGATGCCATAACGTTCCTTATCCAGGTAATGGAGGGTAAGAGGAACAATGGCGAACTGACAGCCGATACTGATGCCTTTGATCAGGAAGGAATAGACGACGTTCTTGTTTGCTTTTGTTGTCCGGGCATGTCCACCGAAAAACAGGCCTTTTATTTTTGCCAGGTACATCATCATTAATCTTTGAAATAGCCTGTTTTTTTCTTTCTCCGGCTGACCGGTGTGTCATTGAGTACGACGATCATATTTTTTATGGTCTCTTCATCGGCGGTGGTATTGATAAAGGACAATTCTTTCACGGTACTGAAGCCGATGCGCAGCACGAAGAGGTTGATATCTGCGTAAGGGGCGATAGTGCGGGCATCGCTGAGTATGCTGATCGGGGCTGTGTCGATGATGATAAAATCAAAGGCTGCCCTGGCGTCCCTGAAAAATTGCTGCATGGCGGATAGATTATCCATTCCTTCAGACAGGTGGCTGTCCGGACTACCTGCACGGATAAAGCTGAGGCCGGTAATATCTGTCTGAGAAGGAAGCTCTGAGAAAGCGGCGGTCCCTGTCAGATAATCGGTGAGGTCTTTGCTGGGTTTGGCGCCGACTGTTTCTTCGAGACTGGTATTGTGTTTGTCGGTCTGGAGCAGCAGGATCTTTTTGTTGCCTGCCGCCAGCAGGGCGGCGAGATTGCTGGCAATAAAGGATTTACCTTCTTCGGGTACCGCCGAATGGATAGCGATGATACCGCTGTCACTTTCTTTCAGCAGGTAGCGGAGATTGGCCCGCAGGTTGCGGAAAGATTCGGTCATTTCAGACCGGGGATATTGCGTCACGGGCAGTGCTGTCTTGAATTTATTGTGCAGGATGTTGCCTGCGACGGACAAATGCAATGCTGCGGTGACCTGTTCGGGGTCCTTCAGTCTGTTATTGAGATATACTTTCAGCAGGATGATTCCCAGGGTAATGAACAGGCCCAGTATAACTCCGATGGCCAGGGTGAGGATGGATTTGAGTCCAACAGGCCCTGTGGTAGGGAATACGGCGGGGTCGAGGATTTTGGCGTCGGCATTGTTGGATGCGAGGGCGATACCAGCTTCCGCGCGTTTTTGGAGCAGAAAATTATAGAGTGTTCCATTGACGTCAAATCCTCTTTTAATATCGAGGAAACCCCTTTCGGTTGCCGGGAAATCCGTCAGTCTTGTATCGATTTGTTGTTTTTGGTGTTCGATCCTGTTGATCTGGTCTTGTGTGGAAGTGAGATGGCTGGTGATATCGTTCTTAATCAATTGCTGGGTGAGCGTGATATCTTCATTGACTGCGACCAGCTTGGGGTTTTTGGACTGCAGCGTCTGAGACAAGTTGGATCGCTGGCTGTATAAGGTAGCCAGTTTTTCAATGAATACGCTGAGATCCGGATCCACGTCACCGACGGCCGCACTGGCGAAGCCTTTAATATCCCCCTGGTCGTTAAGGTGATTGTTCAGCTGATTATAGTAATCCAGCTTGAGTTTCAACAGATTTTCCTGTTTATCGGCGTCTTCCGCTTTCTGCAGGACAAGTCCGCCTTCGGTGGTTAGATCGACGACCTGGTGTTTTGTCCTGAAATCGGTGTATCTGTCGGAGGATGCCCGGAGGGAATCCGCCACGCCCGTGAGCTGGTTTCGAATAAAGTTGAGGGTATTAATAGCCGATTGGTTTTTTTGATCGAGGCCGAATTTGAGATAGGTATTACCCAGTTCGTCAAGATATGCGACATTGCGCAGGATGTTTTCGCCTGTAAGGTCCACGTTGAGTACGTTGCTCAATGGGGAGACGAGTTTGACTTCGAGGGCTCCCTGGTAGTCGAGGGCCATGAAGCCGAGATCGTTAAAGACGAGGACATACTGGGTACCATCGGCCGGCGGGGAGGCGCTATCGGAAGACAGGGTGAAATTGAAATACTGATTGATGAAGGGATGGCCAAAGGCTCCTTTCCCGGTGAATCGGATAATGCGGACCGTATCGGCGGGTCTGTCCTTATAATCACATTCAACACTATATTCTTTGTCTGACAGCGGGGTAATGAGGAGATCGACTCCTTTGAGGGTGGAATCATCCCGAAAACTAACCTGGTAAGGGTCATTCGGATAGATATCTTTTTTGCTAAGAAGCGTTTTTTTATACCAGCGGGTTTTCCAATTGAGGTTTTGAAGGGTCTGCAGCTGCAAGCTGTAGGCGGAGAGCACTGCCTGTTCATCCTGAACATTGATGGGACTTTGCTGGATATCCGTGTTGTTGTCGAGGCTTGTGCCGATGGGGGCCGGATGGACCTGATCGATGAGCAGGATAGTCATGGTGTCCTTGAAGTTGCCCGGGATGGCTTTGGTGAACACGAAGGCTGCCCCTAAGCCAAGAATGGCTGCCAGGATGAACCAGTACCAGTTGCGGAAAACGGCAGGGAGGATCATTTTTTTGTTGAAACTTTTTCCGTTAGAGCCCGTTTGGCGGGGATATGTCATTTGCTCCATTTGATGCTAGGCTTTTTTGATCGTAGAGGGTTTATGGCTGAATCGATAATTCATCTGAGATAATTCAACAAGAGCAGCAAGGCAGAAATCGATCCGACGACAATACCGACTGCCGGTAGCTTTTGCTGGAGTCCTTTGTTCTTTCCGGGCTGCAGGATGACGACATCGTCCGGCTGCAGATAATACGCGTCAGATTTAAGAAAGGCTTTACTGTTGAGGTTCAATGAATAAGTTTTTGTTCCGCCCCGGGTAGGTCTGAGCACCAGTACATTCGTCAGTTTCACATAGTCAGTGGTCCCCTCGGCGAGGCTGATAGCGTCCAGAACGGTAATATAATCGTTATAGTTATAATAGATGCCGGGTAGTTTCGCCTCTCCCAATACTGTAATCTTGAAGCTGAGCAGGCGGACTTTGATCGTGGCTTCTTTCAGGTATTGTTTGGCAATAGCCCGGATGGTGTCTTCCGTCTGAGTGATCGTCAGACCGGCTACGGAGACTTTTCCCAGCATGGGGAGGTTGATATTACCGTCGACATCCACGATGTTACCGTTGACAGCCCGGGAGGCGGGTCCTTCGTAGGCCATGGCCAGGGTAGCGCCATTGCCGGTGGGATCGGTCATTTTACTGAGATCAAGATCCGGGGTCGAGATGCTGACGTAAAGATTATCTTTCGGCTTGATGTGGTATACGGGGGCCGGATGTTGTCCCTTGATCGTCTCATCAGGCTGCAGGTCGTCCATGAGGGTCAATTTTTTTGCCGTGGTGCAGGCGGAGCAGCAAAGTAGGAGAAAGTATAGGCATAGGGGGGACAAGAGCAATAAGTAGTTGTTCTTTTTCATGTTATAAAAATAAATCATTTAGGGTTAGTACGGATTGATTTTGTAGGTTTTACAACGTTTAAAAGGCATTTTTGCGGGTTTTTTTCCCAATGAGTGTGAGCAGGATAATGTATAGGTCGAGCCAGAAATTCCAGTTTTCGACATACCAGAGGTCATGGAGCGTTCTTCCCCAATATTGGATCCTGGTTTCGGTCGGTCCTCGCCAGCCATTGACCTGGGCCCAGCCGGTAATACCGGGTTTGATCGTGTGACGCATCATGTAGGCGCCCATTTTCTGTTGCAATGTCTTGTTGAGATTGATCCGGTGTGGTCTGGGCCCCACGATGGACATATCATTGGTCAGAACATTCCTTAGCTGAGGTAATTCGTCGAGGCTATATTTTCGCAGGAATTTTCCCACTTTGGTGATGCGTTCATCATCGAGGACGGTAGATCGAGCCTGGTCTGCCGGAACGGGGCTATGTTTCATCGTTCTGAACTTATAGATGGTGAAGGGTGCTCCGGTGACACCGAGGCGGTGAGTTTTGAAGAAAACGGGTCCGCGGCTGGTGAGTTTGATTGCGACGGCGATCAACGCGGCGATAGGCGCTAAGAGAAGCATCATGACGGACGCGAAGGCGATATCGAAAGCTC
>PMUF01000539.1 GCA_003167015.1 Chitinophagaceae bacterium
AATCAGCAGATTCGTCTTCGCCGAAGCGACCCCATACTGGCCAGTCAGCCCGTTGACGATCAGCGTGGCCCCGCTCTCTCCCAAGATCACACCCGTACTGTTGAGAGTGGCGGCGCCGAGATTGACGGTCCCCGACTGGATCACCAGCGTATCCGTAATGGTAAAGTTGGTCGTATTGGTCACCGTTCCACCAATACAATAGTTGGTATTGACAGCCAGTCCCCCGGTGGCAGGTAAAGAGGTCAGCGCACCGGCCATACATCCGCCCGAACATTGCGCATCACTTGCAGCCGGTATCAACGCCAGCAAAAGAAAGAACGAAAAGAAGAAAGCTTCTCTTTTCATAGGTAAAGATTTTTAAGGGTCCCCGAACCGCTTCCAGTGGCTCCGGGCGGTCACCAAAATACTGCGAAATTCTCAGCGATCACAGGCGCAAAGCCCGGCTAAATCAAAAATCCCAGCCTGGCTAGGGGTTCACCATTAAATGGATTAAATTTGCGCGCTCGGACCGGCAATTTTTTAATACCTCGCAATAAGAGCGCAACAATGAGGAACATGAGCGAAACAATAATGAAAAGTGACCTGGATCTTGAAGGCGAATTCTATGATGATAGTGTAATAAGGACCTTATACGCTACGGATGCCTCCGCCTACCGCGAAATGCCGCAGGCCGTAGCCGTACCCGGGAGCGTGTCGGACCTTAAAAAATTGATCGCCTATGCCCATGCCGGAAAGACTTCCCTGATCCCGCGCACGGCCGGCACCTCCCTGGCAGGGCAGGTAGTGGGCAAGGGCATCGTAGTCGACGTCTCGAAATATTTCACGAAAATCCTGGAGCTCAATACGAACGAACGCTGGGTGCGGGTACAACCCGGCGTGATCCGCGACGACCTTAACCTTTTCCTCCGGCCATACGGATTGCTGTTCGGCCCCGAGACCTCCACGGCCAACCGCGCCATGATCGGCGGGATGGTGGGCAATAATTCCTGCGGCTCTAATTCCATCGTCTACCGCAGCACCCGCGAACACCTGCTTGAGGCAACTGCCCTGCTCAGCGATGGAACAGAGGTCGTATTCAAAACGCTCGACCCTGAGAGCTTTCATGCTAAATGCGAAGGACAGGGGCTGGAAGGCCAATTATACCGCAGCATCCGAAAAATGCTGAGCAACGAAGGGAACCAGCAGTCCATCCGCAAAGAGTTCCCGAAGCAAAGTGTCGAAAGGAGAAATACAGGATACGCCCTCGACCTGCTGCTGGAGACGGCGCCCTTCACGTCCGAAGCGGACCGGCCGGATTTCAATTTCTGCACCCTGCTCGCCGGCTCGGAAGGTACCCTCGCCTTCATCACGGAGATCAAGCTCAACCTGAGTCCCCTGCCGCCGAAAGAGACAGGGCTGCTCTGCGTGCATTTCAACTCTATCGACGAATCGCTGCGGGCTAACCTGTTGGCGCTGCCCTATGGGCCTACGGCCAGCGAACTGATCGACCACTATATCCTCGAATGTACGAAGGACAATATCGAGCAACGAAAAAACCGGTTCTTCGTCCAGGGTGACCCGGGAGCGATCCTTGTCATCGAGTTCAAAAAAGAGACCCGGGAAGAAATCCGCGAACTGGCGGCTAAAGTGGAGGCGGACATGCGCGCCGCCGGACTGGGCTATCACTTCCCGCTGCTGTTCGGCGAAGACACCAAAAAGATCTGGACCCTCCGCAAGGCAGGCCTCGGGCTGCTCAGCAACCTGCCCGGCGATGATAAGGCCGTCCCCGTCATCGAAGATACGGCCGTCGATGTGCATGACCTGCCGGCCTACATCCGTGACTTCAACGACATCCTGAAAAAATATGGCCTGCATTCCGTGCATTATGCTCACGCCGGCAGCGGCGAGATCCATTTGCGGCCGATCCTCAACCTCAAGACCAAGGAAGGCAACGAACTCTTTCACACCATCGCCGCAGAGATCGCTGCGCTCGTCAAAAAATACCAGGGCTCGCTCAGCGGCGAACACGGTGACGGCCGCCTGCGGGGAGAGTTCATCCCGCTGATGGTCGGGGAAAAAAATTTCGCCCTGTTCCGGGAGATCAAAAAGACCTGGGACCCGGAGAATATTTTCAATCCCGGCAAGATCGTCGATACCCCGCCCATGAATTCCATGCTGCGCTACGAACCGGGACAGCAGACGCCACCCTTTCCTACCCTCTTCCGCTTTCACAACCAGGATATCCTTCAACATGCCGAGCAGTGCAACGGATCGGGCGACTGTCGCAAAACGCATCTGTCGGGTGGCACCATGTGCCCTTCCTTTATGGCTACCCGCAACGAGAAGGATACGACCCGGGCAAGGGCCAATATCCTGCGTGAATTCCTGACCCATTCCGACAAGGTTAACCGCTACGATAACAAGGAGATCTACGAAGTGATGGACCTTTGCCTGAGCTGTAAGGGCTGCAAATCGGAATGCCCCTCCAATGTGGACGTGGCCAAGCTCAAGGCGGAGTTCCTGCAGCACTACTATGACGCCAATGGCGTTCCCTTGCGCAGCCGGCTGATCGCCAATTTTACCCGCTCGGCCCAACTCGGTTCGCTGATGCCCCGATTATACAATGCCATGATGCGCAGCTCCCTGGTCAAAAAATTCGCCGGTTTCGCCCCCGAACGGTCGATGCCCTTGTTATACAAAACGACCTTACGCAGCTGGTATAAAAAGCACCGGGCGGAAAAGCCGCACCCCCCCGCTCCACGCCGCGTCTATCTCTTCTGTGACGAATTCACCAACTATAACGACGTGGAGATCGGCATCAAGGCCATCCTCCTGCTCGAACGGCTGGGCTACGAAGTCATCCTCCCCGAACACCTCGAGAGCGGCAGGACCTGGCTGTCCAAGGGCCTGGTGCGCGAAGCAAAAAAGATCGCCAACCAAAATATCCGGCTGCTACAACCACTCATCACGGCAGACACCCCGTTGATCGGCATCGAGCCCTCGGCCATCCTGGCTTTCAAAGACGAGTACCCCGACCTGGCCGATGACGATCTGCTCGACGCCGCACAACGATTAGCCCACGACGTATTCCTCATCGACGATTTCCTGGCCCGTGAAATTGACCGGAAACATATCCACCCCGGACAGTTCACCACCGAACGGCGGTCGGTCATGTTGCATGGCCATTGCCAGCAAAAGGCTTTATCTTCGGTAGCAGGCTCCGTCAAAGTCCTGTCGCTTCCGGCCAACTATTCGGTCACCACAGTCCCTTCAGGCTGTTGCGGCATGGCCGGTTCATTCGGCTACGAAAAGGAGCATTACCCGATCTCCCAGCAGATTGGCGAGCTCGTATTGTTGCCCGCGGTCCGGTCACAGGGTCAGGATGTCATCATCTCGGCCCCGGGTACCAGCTGCCGACACCAGATCAAAGACGGGACAGGACGTAAAGCCCTGCATCCGGTAGAAGTCCTTTACGACGCGTTGATAACATAAAAACACTAACCACCATGGCATCAGTCAA
>PMUF01000354.1 GCA_003167015.1 Chitinophagaceae bacterium
CAAAATTAGGCGCCTGTTGCGCGTCGGAGGGCAGCTTGCGGGGATCCCCGCCGGCCGACATCGCCCCATACGAAGCGCCATGAAAAGCGCGATAGCGGGCGATGATCTTGTGCCTGCCGGTATAGAGCCTGGCGAGCTTGATCGCATTGTCGATAGCCGAAGCCCCGTCTGTCGTAAACAGCGTTTTCTGCAAATTGCCCGGCGTGATCTCCGCCAGCTTCTTCCCCAGGTCCCCGCGGGCCTTCGTCACACAGCCGGGGGTGACATAGCTGACCTCCTGCATCTGCCGCACCACGGCTTCGGTCACCCGGGGATGGCCATGACCGATGTTGACATTCATCAGCCCGGAGGAGAAGTCGATATACCGGTTGCCGTCATAGTCATACAGATAGACGCCTTCGGCGCGTTGTACCGCAATGGGATCGAGTCCTTTTTGTTTGCTCCAGGAAAACAAGGTATAGTCCAGGTTGTCCTGGACGATCTCTTTTGTTTCGGAAAGGGTAGATGGTGCGGGCATATCAAGTAAAAGTTTATATAAATAATGATAATGCGCTAGAAGAGATAATTTTAGCTCATCCAGTTGATCCCGGCTTCGGGATTCCATTTCACTGTGCTCTTCTTCAGCCGGGTCCAGAATTCGATAGAACTTTTCCCGGTGATATCGCCTACGCCGAATTTGCTCTCGTTCCAGCCGCCGAAAGAAAAAGGCTCCCTGGGCACCGGAACGCCCACGTTGACGCCGACCATGCCCGCGCTCGCGCGGTCGATGACATAGCGGGCAAAGGCGCCGTTCTGGGTAAAGACCGAAGCGGCATTTCCATAGGGGCTGGCGTTTTCGATAGCAATCGCTTCGTCCAGCGTATCTACCCGCATGATGCTGATGACCGGTCCGAAGATCTCTTCGGTCGCCACCGCCATATCGGGCCGGACATGATCGATGACGGTAGGCCCTACGTATGTACCATGCTCCTTACCCGGGACTTTATACCCCCGGCCGTCGACCAGGATCTTCGCGCCTTGCTGTTCTGCTTCGGTAATATATTTTTCGATCCGGACTTTGGCGGCCTCGTCGATGACAGCGCCCAGATTTTGACCGGGAATGATGCGGCGGGCTGCCGCACAGATCCGCTGAATGATGTCGTCCACATTCCCAACGGCTACCATAGCAGAGGCCGCCATACAGCGTTGACCGGCGCAACCGCTCATGGAGGCGGCTACGTTCTGTGCCGTCATCTCAGGCTGTGCATCCGGCAATACCAGCAGGTGATTCTTGGCGCCGCCAAGGGCCAGGCACCGCTTTAGCTGGTGAGTAGCACGCTGGTACACCAGTTTGGCCACTTTGGTAGAGCCGACAAAGGAGATCGCTTCGATACCGGGGTGGTCGCAGATGGCTTGTACCGTCTGGCTGTCTCCGTTAACGATATTGAAGACCCCCTCGGGCAGTCCGGCTTCCTGTAACAGGAGGGCTATCCGGCCCACGCTGAGCGGTACTTTCTCCGAGGGTTTGATGATCATGCAGTTGCCGAGCGCGAGCGCGTTCGGGATGGTCCAGTTGGGCACCATGGCGGGAAAGTTGAAGGGAACGATCGATGCCACCACACCGACTGCCATCCTTTCGGTCCTGCATTCCACCCCCTTGCTGACCTCCAGTACTTCTCCGGCTATCAGCTGTAGCAGGGAGGTGGCAAATTCAGTCAGTTCAATACATTTCTCTATTTCGGCGACCGCTTCACCCCGGGTCTTGCCATTCTCTTCGCTGACTAAAGCAGCCAGCGCTGTAAGGTTTTGTTCCAGCAGGTTTTTGTAACGAAAGAAAACCTGCACTCTTTCTTTGATGGGCGTACGGCTCCAGGCCGGAAAGGCTGCCTGGGCGGCGGCTACGGCCGCGTCCAGGTCGGCTGCGGAAGAGCAGGGCATTTCTGCCAGCAGACTGCCGTCGAGAGGGGAAATAACAGGAAGGCTTCGGCCGGAGGTTATGGCGGTGAAGCCCCCATTAATATAATTCTTCAGCCGGCCATATTTGCCGGTGGCGGTGCCAGGTTCGGAAAGCGTGGTTTGCATATGCGTTCAATTATCAACTTACAATTTAACGCAAAAAATGCAAATTCGAATGACTGTTGTCCTACATTCCGGCCGCCGCCGAATCCTCTATTTGCTGACCACCAGTACGCCAAACGTACCCGGAACGACCTTTGGCCGTTCGCCGGCGGCGCCTGGTTGAGTATCGGCCTCCGGCAGATAAACTTCATGGGTCTTTTCATTGACCGCACAGGTACGGGCGCTTCTCTTGGTCGTTACATTATCGATCACTTTAAACGAGCTGGCCGATTCTTCTTTTATGACCGTCAGCTTGCCCTCGCCGCAGGAAGCAAAAACCAGCTTCAGACCGGCGTCGAAACCGGTGCCGTCACAGCCGTCACCGATAGGAAGCGAAGCGACGATGGCGCCACTGGCGGCATCCATGACGACGAGCTGTTTGTCGCAACCGGCAAAAAGGCGTTTGGTCTTTACATCGATGGACAGGCCGGTTGGGCCTTCCGCCTGCAACGGCCAGCTGGTGGTTACCGTCTTTGTGGTGATATCCACGACGCTGATCTTATTCTTATCCTCAATATTTACATAAATCTTGCCCGCTTCATCGGAAACGGCGGTTTCCGGTTTGCCATCGAGGGCGATAGTGCCCGTTACCTGTCCGGTGGCGGGATCGATCAGCGAGAGATCATGGCTCCTGCCATTACAGGTGATGACAAGCTTTGAATAGGGATCATACATAATAGCGTCGGGATTCGTGCCGGCAGTGATCTGCTGCAGCACCTGCGCAGTCTTAATATCGAAGACGGTGACCGTATTCAGGCGGCCATTGCTGGTAAATCCCTTTCCCAAAGCCGGCGCAAAGGCGATGCCGTGTACGCCGGTGGTGTTGGGGATCACCCCGACGGAGTCTCCCGTTTTGGCGTCGAGAATAACGACATCGGAGCTGTGCGACACATAGATCTTCTGATCGGGACCGACGGCGATATAGTCCCAGCCGCCGGGACTGCCGATGGTAAATGTTTTTGTCACATGGAAGCCGCTGGTACCTTGCGCATGGGCAGTCTGCAGGGTGAGGCACAGAGCCAGCGCAGGCAAAAAGAAAGGCAAACAGAAAGAGATCCGAAGTTTCATAAATGATGAGCTTTTTGGGATAAGCCGCTAATGTAGAACCAATTTCTGGTTAAATTCTGTACTTAACTAACCCGTTTGCCCTGTAAGAGAAGGTCGACGGCCTGCTCGAGACTGCCGGCCCGGACGATCTCACCCGAGTTGACAAAGAAGATCTCATCGGCATTCTCAATGGTATTGAGCCGATGGGCGATGATAACCCTTGTGGTGGTATCCGGTAGCCTGCGCAGGATGTCTTCCAGCATTTTTTCCGTGACGGTGTCTATATTGGCAGTGGCTTCATCCAGGATGAGCAGTTCGGGGTTGCGCAGGACGGCCCTGATAAAGGCGATGAGTTGTTTCTGCCCCAGGCTGATGCCGTCGCCGGCCAGGGTGATCTTTGTATCCAGGCCTTCGTCAAAACGGGTCAGCAGCGTTTCCACAGANNTTCCGGGGTCAGCAGCGTTTCCAGGTTGGACTTTTGCAGAATGGCCTTCAGCTCCTCATTGGAAATGTCTTTATATTGCTCGTTGCCGTATAGGATATTGTCGTGTACCGTGCCGGTGAACAGGATGGGGTCCTGCAGGATAAAGCCGATCTTCTGCGCCCGTTCGCGCGGGGTAAACGTCCGGATATCCCGGCCTTCGAGCAGCACCATTCCTTCGGTCGGATCGTAGAGGCGGGCCAGCAGCGAAGCCGTAGTGGTCTTGCCGCCGCCCGTGGGCCCGACCAGCGCATAAGTCTTGCCCTNNACTTGCCCTTTTCCAGCCGGAAGCTATCATGACGGAGAACGTCTTTGCCATTGGGATAGCGGAAGGACACATCCCGGAATTCGATAAGGGCCGGTGTGCCGTTGGACTTTCCATTACCGCTGCCGGACACGACCGAAACCGCATCATGCGACGAAGGCATGGTCACCAGATCGGATTCGAGGGTAAGAATATGGGAGATCCGGTCCCAGCTGGCAATGGCTACCTGGAAACCGGCCCACAATGCGGCCAGTTGCCGCAGCGGGTCATAAAAGCTGGTGGTATACATGAAATAGGCTATCAGGAAGCCCGGCGTAAAATAACCGATCGTGATCAGGTAAATGCCATACAACAACACTACCAGCTGACCCATGCTGGACAGAAAGCCATAGACGGGCATAAAGACGTTGTTTGCGATACCCGCGCTGACAGACGTGGAATAGTTACTGCTGTTAGCGACCTCGAAGCGTTGTCGAAAATAATCCCGGCGATTGAAAGCCAGGACGACCTTGAAATTATTCAAAGACTCCTGGATCTCGGCGCTCAGCCCGCCGGTGGCTTTGGCGCTGAGCGCATTTTTCTTTTTCACCCAGGGGGACAGCAGCTTGGTGAACAGCCACATAAGAGCGCCGGGAGCCAATGTGGCCAGACCCAGCCGCCAGTTGAGACAGACCAGCGCAATGCCTGCACCAACAATGATAAAAATGCTGGAGACGAATTGCATCAGCGACTGGGAAAAAAACTGGTTTACCTTGTCCGTGTCGTTGTTGATCCGGGAGATCAGGTCGCCGGCCTTATTCTGGGAAAAAAAAGCGACGGGCAGATCCTGCAGCTTATTGAAAATGGCATTGCGGAGCGTGAAAAGCAGGTGCTGGCCAAATCCTCCCATCAGGATCGTACGCATATACACTGCGCCAAGATTCAGCAGGTAGATCACCAGCAGCCAGCCGCAGACGGTCAGCACCAGCGAATAGCCTGTTCCATGCAGAATTTTCGCAATAAATGTGGTCTGAATGGATAGCCCCTTGATATTGACCTTGTCCGCAATCAAATGGTTGACGGTATAGCCGATCAGCGCCGGCGGCAGCATGGACAGGATAGAATAGAAAACCATGGTGATGAGGGCCAGGATCAACTGTCCCCGCTTCTCCGGCAGTAATCCGACCAGCTTGACAAGGGCCGGCCAGATCTTGCTTTTGGCATTTCCCTCCGTGCTGGCGTTAAGATTGTAATTCTGGTTGCTCATAGTGGCTGGTGCTTCTTTGTGATTGATAAATTTGTACGTATTCCGGGCAGGTCTCCATCAGGCGGGTATGCGTGCCGGAGGCAATCATTTCGCCTTCCATCAGCAGGATGATCTGTTCGTAGTCTTCGATGGACGCAATCTTCTGTGTCACGGACAGCAGCGTAATGCCGGGATAATTACGGCGTACATTCTCCAGTATCTTCTGCTCTGTTTGCGTATCCACCCGGGCGGTAAAGTCATCCAATAAAAGCACGCGGGGCTCGATCGCCAGTGCGCGGGCCAGCATGATGCGCTGTTTCTGACCCCCGGAAAGGCTGGTGCCCCTTTCGGATACCACGGTGTTCAGCCCTTCCGGCAGGGCATCGATAAAGTCTTTCAGCTCGGCGGTGGCAATCGCCTTCGCCAACGATTCATCCGTTACACTGTCGCTGAAGGCGATATTTTCGCGGATGCTCATATTGAACAGGATGCTGTCCTGGAATACGAACCCTACCTGTTTGTGGAAATCGTCTTTTTTATAATCGTCCAGCGGCTGCCCGTCGAAATCAATGGACCCCGTCGTAGGATGGCTCAGGCTGGTGAGCAGATACAGCAGCTGAGTCTTTCCGGCTGCCGTCGGCCCGATAACCGCCGTTTTAGATCCACCCGCGATGTGAAAGGAAATATCCCGGAGGACCGATTTTGCCCCATAATTCACCGAGACATTTTTAAAGGTGATATCGCCTTTGAGCTCCTTTACCAGCATGCCTTTTTCTTCCGGATCGGGCGTATGAAGTACGCTGCTGATACGTCCGAAGGAAGCTTGTGCCTGTGCAATGACATTGCTCATAAAACCAATGACCAGGATCGGGAAGATCAGCATGGACAGATAACTGTTGAAGGCCGCAAAATCTCCCAGTGTCATCCGGCCGGCAATCACATAGTGGCCGCCAAGGGCCAGGATGGTCAGCGTGGCGATATTCGCCGTGAAGATGATCACGGGAATGAGGCTGGCGAATAATTTCAACATCCGAAGACCAAGCCCCAGCGCTTTGGAGTTGGCTGCCAGAAATTTGGCATATTCCAACTGCTGGGAATGAATGACCCGGATCAGCGCGGCGCCCAGGATACTTTCACTGATGACCTTATTCAGCGCATCGATGACCTCGCGGACGGCTTTGAACACGGCGCGCACTCTCTTCAAAACAATATAAAAAGTAAACCCGATAATGGGGATAATAGCGATAACGCACAGCGCCAGCTGCCACCGGATGGTAAGGAGCATAACACTCGCCCCGATAATAATGAAGATGGAAGAAAAAATGCTGGCGATAGCCTGCGCCACGAACCCCTTGATGGAATCCACATCCGCCGTCAGGTTGGTCAGCAGCTGGGCAGGGTTGTTTTTTTGCAGAAAGCTGAAATCCTGCCGCGAGATCCGGCCCGCCAGCCGGGTACGCAGGTCCCGCGCCACCCGTTCGGACGTATAGGTCTGAACATAGCTTAACCCATAGGTGAAGACAAATACGCCCACAGCAGCGCCTACAAACTCCCAAATAATCCGGCGTACATCCAGGCGGTTACCGATAAAGGCATCGATGGCATGCCGGCTGATATTGGGGATGGCCAGACTGATACTATTACTGATCAGGGACAACAGGACCAGCAGAATGATCATCCCGCGATAAGGTTTCAGCACCGAGAAAAGACCGGGACCTTTAGGTTTGCCGGGCTGGCCATCGGGCGTTTTAGTCTTTTGTTTTGGATTCTTTTCACTCATACGATATTTTTTTCGCCTTCGGCCGATGGACCTTCGGTCCATCAGGTTGCAAAATTAGCAAATTCGGGGTAGGGGGTAAGTTATATTCCGGAATGGCCGGGAAAAGGCCGGTGGAAGGGGGGTAAATGTCGGTGGAAGTAATATATTTGCCCCTTCCCGAACAGGTTAGACCCATCCAGTTATGAACAGACATATTACAAAAATCCTTCTTTTCCTTTTCCTATCTCAACGCGCAGCCGGACAATTGCAGCATATGCCGGCCTATCCGCTGATCAATCACGACCCGTATTTCAGCGTCTGGTCTTTTACCGATGAACTCAGCAGCGCAGAGACCCGGCATTGGACAGGGAAATCGCAGTCGCTGCTCGGGTTCCTGCGGGTAGACGGCAGGGTTTACCGCTTCCTGGGAAAGGAGGATTCGGCTGACCAGGCTTCCGATATTCCCGCTGCCCAGCAATGGGTCAGCGTCAATGCCACGCAGACCAAATACCAATTCGCCTGTGGGGATGTTGACCTGACGCTGACCTTTACCTCGCCGCTGCTGCTGAATGACCTGTCGCTCCTGTCGCGTCCTGTCACCTATATCTCTTTCCGCTTGCGCAGCAATGACGGGGCATCGCATAGCGCACAGCTGTTCTTTGCCGTGAGCGGCAGCCTGGCGACAAATACGCCCGACCAGCCATTGCAGCGGATGAGCGCGTATCCCGTCGGCCTGGCAGGGATGAAAATAGGCACTGTGGAGCAGCCGGTCCTGAAAAAGAAAGGAGATGATGTCCGGATCGACTGGGGCTGGCTGTATGCCTATACACATACCGAAAAGGATTTACGTATCAGTTTCTGGCCTGTCGCCCCGGAAATCCGGGCATTCTGCGACAGCACACAGCCGCCGCTCCGGCAAGACAGCCCTCACCGGCCGAAATCTATTTGCTTTACTTTCCACCCGGTCACTGTCACCGATGATCCGACGGAAAAGCTGGTGCTCATCGGCTATGACGAGCAGTATTCCGTAGCGTTCTTCCATCACAAGCTTCAACCCTGGTGGCGCACCCACCCCGTGGATGGAGAAAAAAAACCGACCATGGAAGGGCTGCTGACAAAGGCCTATGCCGACTATGACATGGTGCTGTCCCGCTGTGATACCTTCAATAAGGTCATGTATGCGACTGCTGCGGATGCGGGTGGTGAGCATTACGCCCAACTGTGCGTAGCGGCTTACCGGCAGAGTATAGCCGCCCATGCGCTGGTGGAGAGCCCGGCGGGAGAGCTGCTCTTCCTGTCCAAGGAGAATTTCAGCGGTGGGTTCATCAACACGGTCGACGTCACCTACCCATCCGCTCCCCTGTATCTTCTATACAATCCTGTACTGCTGGAAGGCATGCTGAACGGGAATTTTTATTACAGCGAGAGCGGCAAATGGAAAAAGCCCTTTGCAGCCCATGACCTGGGCAATTATCCGCTTGCCAACGGGCAGCTATATGGGGAGGGTATGCCCGTAGAGGAATCCGGTAATATGATCCTGCTCACCGCCGGCATTACCAGGGCGGAAGGGCGGCCGGACTATGCCCGGAAACACTGGAATACGCTGACGACCTGGGCCCATTACCTGCAGCAGTCCGGTTTCGACCCGGTAAACCAGCTCTGCACGGATGATTTTGCCGGTCACCTGGC
>PMUF01000226.1 GCA_003167015.1 Chitinophagaceae bacterium
TCGCCAATTTCAGAACCGAAACCGTCATGAATCCGCAACGCCTGGAAAAAGCCCTGCAAGAACTGGCGGCTATCTTTCACCAGCCCCATTTCAGGACGAAACCCGGCCCGACATTTTCATTAGCAGAAATAAATGATGCCCTCGCGTTTACTGCTGCCCATGGAGAAAAGCCTATTTTGTCCCCATCCGCATAACGTTTTTTTGTATCTTGATTTTCCCAATCCACTATGCTCTCCTCCCTTATCATTCCACCCCAGCTTCAGCCCGGCGATAAAGTCGCCGCAGTCAGCCTTTCCTGGGGTGGGGCGGGCGATCCGAAATACCATCACCGCTACCTGGCAGGTGTGCAGGCCCTGGAAAAAAACTTCGGCGTCAAAGTCGTCGAAATGCCCAATACACTGAAGGGGCCTGCCTTTATTTATAATAACGTCCGCGCCCGCGCAGATGACCTCCACCAGGCTTTTGCCGATCCCTCCATCAAAGCCGTCATTTCCTGTGTAGGCGGCGACGACTCCATCCGCATGCTCGATCACGTCGATTTCGATCTCCTTCGCAAAAATCCAAAAGTGTTCACCGGCTATTCCGATTCTACCATTACCCATTTTATCTGTCTGAAGGCCGGATTGCGCAGCTATTACGGCCCCGCCATCATGACCAGTCTCGCCGGCAGCAACGGCCCGCATCCTTACCTGGTCGACGCGGTCAGGAAAACCCTTTTCAGTCCCAGCCCTATCGGTCCCGTTTATCCCAGCGCCGGGGGATGGACGTATGAAGATCTTAGCTGGGTGGTTCCGGGGGCCAATAGCCAGCTGTTTCCCGAACTGCCCTGGACATTCATCCAGGGCCAGACTGCCGTCACGGGACGATTGCTGGGCGGATGTACCGAGGCGCTGCCAGTCATTAACGGCACAGCTATCTGGCCGTCGGTAGATACCTGGGACGGCGCTATCCTGTTCCTGGAAAATTTCGGCGGAGCCACCTCCCCGGATGTGCTGCTGAATACGCTGAGAAATCTGGGGGCACAGGGGGTGCTGGGTCGTCTTAACGGCATTCTCTTCGGTCGCCCGAATAGCGTGCCTGCGGAGAGGTTCAGCCAGTATGATGATGTGTTGATCAAGGCGACAAAAGAATTCGGCCGACCCGACCTGCCGGTCATCACCCGGATGGATTTTGGTCATACCGACCCCGCCTTCGTTATTCCTTACGGCGCAATGGCCCGCATCGATCCGGGCAAAAAAACCTTCTCGATCGAAGAAGCTGGATGCCTCCTCACTCCGCTCGGAGGCTCCTGACAGGATTGGCTACCGCTGCCTTGATCGCCTGATAGCTGACCGTTACCAGCGCAATCAAAATGACCAGCAGGCCTGCGCCCGCAAACAGTCCCCAGCTCAGCGATATACGGTAGGGATAACTCTGCAGCCATTTGCCGGCGGTAAACCAGGCGACAGGTATGGCGATAACCAGCGCCAGCAATACCAATCGCAGAAAATCCTTTGACAATGCCGCGGCTATCGTAGTCACGGATGCGCCTAACACCTTACGGATGCCAATCTCTTTCGTTCGCTTTTCACCTGACAGTACCGATAAGCCGAACAAGCCGATGCACGAAATGAAAATAGTGAGCACAGCCCCGAAAAAGAGGATCTGCATCCATTTTTGCTCCGCCGCGTAACTTTTCCGGTTGTTGTCGCTCTTGAAGGTATAAGCATACGCGCTGAGGGGAAACAGCTGTTTGTAAGCCGCGGCGATGGCCGCCAGGCTGGATGTCTCGCTGCCCGGCCTGATCCTGATATATAACATCCCATAGTTATTGCCGGGTCGCATAGTAAACAGCTGCGGTTCGATCTTTTCGGTCAGCGGCTTGAAATGATAATCTTTGACGACCCCGATCACGGTATATCTTTCTTTGGTCTCGGTATACCCAATGGACTGCCCGATCGGATCTTTCCATCCTGCCTCCCGGACAAAGCTTTCATTCACCAGCACGGATTGGGTCGAATCAGCCGGATAGTCAGGTGAAAAATTCCGGCCGGCGACCAGCGGGATCTTTAGCAAAGGCAGATAGCCGGCGTCTACTGTCTCATAGGTCATCGTCACATCACTCTTGGCGTTACCGCTGACTTTCACCGTAAAACTGGAAAATCCGCCATTTCTGGGCGCCACGCCGAGAATATCAGGATCGCTGCTGAGGGCAGATTTGAACAAGGCCAATTCCCGGCGGGACAAATTCGCTTTCCCGACTTGCACCAGGTTAGAATCGTCATAGCCCAGGGGCTGCGAGGTCAGGTACCGGAACTGGTAAAAGATGGTCACTGTGACCATGATCAGAAAAGAAGCCAGCGCAAATTGCAAGACCACCAGGGATTTCTGAAAATAGTTTTTCCCCGATAAAGCGAACCTGCCATAAAGGGTCTTCACGGGGTTGTAGTTGGACAGCACCAGGGCAGGGTAAAACCCGGCCAGCAGGCTGGTCAGCACGAATAAAGCAATATAACCGGCGATCAGCTTTACGTCGGAGAGATAGGACAGTGATAACGCTTTATTGGAAACCTGGTTGAAATAGGGCAGTGCTGCGCTGGCCAGCAATAAAGCCAGGATAAAAGAGGCGCAGCACAACAAACAGGATTCGCCGAGGAACTGAACGATCAGCTGCTGTCTGTTACTGCCGATCACCTTGCGGATACCGATCTCCTTAGCCCGTTTCATCGACCGGGAGACAGTCAGATTCACAAAGTTGATACAGGCGATCAGCAGTATAAACACAGCAATGCCCGACAGGATATAGGAAGACATTGGGTTGCCGCCATCCGACAGCCCTTCATTGGCAGAAACGTTCCGGCTAAGATGGATGTCGGCCAGTGGTTGCAGGATGAAGGAGATGCCCAGTTTCTTAATACCATAAGTCTGCCGGATCATTTTTATGGATTCCCCTGCATCTGCCTCGAATACCTTCGCCATCTTTGCCTCCGCTGCCTTTGGGTCGGCGCCCTGACGAAGTACCATGAACGTATTCAGGAACCATTGGAACCAGTTCATATTATTGGCCGCATCTTGTGGCAAGACCACCAACGGTATCAGCGTCTCGAATTTGATCGAGGAATTCTGCGGGCAATTTTTAGCGACACCTGTAACGGTGTGTGGAACCAGCCGGCCGTTATCCTCGAAAAATATGGTCTTGCCCACGGCATCAGTGGTGCCGAATTGCCGCACGGCGACGTCTTCAGTGATCACTACGTTGTCGGGTGACTGCAAACAGGTAGCCGGATCGCCATGCAACAAGGGAAATGAAAAGACCGAGAAGAAATTCGAGTCGACCACGCTGATCGATTGGGATTGAATCTCCGATCCCGTCTTTATATCGGCCTGCCCTTGCTGAAACCTGACAAAGCCCTGCACTTCGGGGACCTGCGCCGCAAACCGCGGCCCCTGAAAATAACCCGTATAACCGCTGTTGTGGGTACTTCCGTCAGGCTGGATCATCTGCCTGTCTACACGGTAAATTTGACTGCCTTTTGTATGAAAAGCGTCATAACTGACCTCATCTCTCACGTACAAAATGATCAACATCGCACAAGCCAGCCCCAGGCTTAACCCGATGATATTGATGAAGGAA
>PMUF01000076.1 GCA_003167015.1 Chitinophagaceae bacterium
GCCCAGGGCATAAAACACGCCGCGATCAGCAGCAGGGCCGCTACTATTCCGGTCCATTGCGAATACTTCATGCTGCGAATGTAGGCGAATTACGCTAATCCCCGCACGGCGGGGCGTGGCATGGTATTTTATTCTCTTGTTTTATTGATAACTTAAATTAAAACGTATGTTACGCTGGACACTGATTTTTCTCATCATAGCTATTATTGCGGGAGCGCTTGGCTTTTTCGGCATTGCTGCAGGCGCGGCCTCTATAGCTAAGGTCTTGTTCTTCATTTTTATCGTGCTGTTCCTGGTATCGCTCCTTGGAAGAGGCCGTTGGGGACGCAGTTCGGATCTTCCATAGTCTGGCTGCGATCTGTCTTTTTACTACCGGATGATCAGGAAGTTTTTGCCGTACCCGCTGCCGGAGACCCCGATGATATACACTCCCCGGGCAAGGCCTGTGGTGGAAATGGTTTGCCGGGTCTGCCCTACTGCAAAGGATTTTTGCATCCGACTCACTACCGTTCCATCGGAAGTCAGTAATTGGATAGTCAATGTCACGGGAGTTCCGGCGGAAACCAGCAATACAGGGTCTTCATATCCCGGCTGGTTGTTTAACAATTTCACCTGCAGGGGCGGTTCCGGAAGGATTACCTCGACGACTGGACTATATTGGATATAGCCGTCGTTGTCTACGCTTTCTATCCGGTAATAATTATTTCCCGCAACGGCATTGTTATCCGTAAAAGTATAGCTGTTCGCAGACGCGAAATTCACCTGGCCGATGGGCGCGAAAGTACTTCCGTCAGTGGAACGTTCAACAACAAAATCGCTGACGTTCGTTGCATCACTGATCTGCCATTCCAGATTGACCTGTTGATTGGCGCCGGGCCGGGCCGTAAAGGAAAGAAAGTTCAACGGCAGTAAAATGGCGTCCTTTACAATGAAAGTGAAAACCGCGTTATTCGGCAGGCTGACGTTCGTAAAGGTGACAACATTACCGCTGTAGCCCGAAGCAGCGACGTAGGTAATCGGAGCGGTAGCAAAATTACCGGTCCCATCGGCATCGATCATTAGGGAAAAATCACCGGCAGTGGAGCCTGTAGTGAGTCCTGTCGTATTGAAGGTCAGCGTTACTGTTGTGCCTACCGCATTGGTATGATTGACTTTCCATTGTCTTCCTACGCGTTCAACGCCCGCCGGGGTTCCCGCAGGCAGACCGGAGGTTTGTTCCGCCAGCGATCCGCCATTATTCCCCACCACAATGAAATCAAGATTATTCAGGGCCGAAGGATTGGACAATACGATATTGCCACTGTCGGACCGGCCTGTGCCATTGCCGGAACCGGTATTGATACTATTACTGCTGCTGAGGCTAAGTCCGCTGCCGTCGTCCCTGCCAATCCCAAAAACATCGTACGCATAAGTAGCATTGTACGTCCAGAAAGCCGCTCCCGTCGAGGCGATGAAACCTGCGCCGGTGGGAGGAGGAAATCCATATTTAAAAGAAAGATACGATTGCAGCTTCGACCGGTTGGCGGTGGAAAGCGCCGCATCATAAACCACCATTTCCGCGATATCTCCATTGGTATAATAGCCGGGTGTAGCAGTACCGACAGAAGAGGCGCCGATCAGCCTGGTGCCGGCGCCGCCGCTTTGCGTAATCGTTCCCGTATTGTCCACATTGCCGTTGATATAGATCGTCGACTGATTGGCGCCCGTGCCTGCTTTTTCATAACCGCTGATATAGGCGGTACCGGCCGCCAGGTTAGTCACGCCCTCCAGGACGGTGCCCGTGCCCCAATAATTTACCTGGGTCGGGTTGCCCGTAAATGTAGCCAATTGAATGTCATTGGCTGCGGCCGTCTGGCTGCCCAAAAAAACCTGCCCGCCGGACCCGGATTGTTGCACTACGCAATAGATCTCGTAGTTGCCGGTACCCCCAAGACCCAGATTGCTGGCTATGTTCATAAAGTCGGAGGTTCCATTGAATACCAGGGCCGGGTTAAAATTGATCTGGTTAGCCGTCACCACAGGCTGATCGGCAGCCGTAGCCTGGGTCGCATTATATCCATTGCCGCTCTGATCCTGCCAAAGGGAAGAAGTTGCGCCGGTGCCCGCCTTTACCCAAAATTCCAGGTTGGCGCTGACGCCACCGGGAGTTTGTGCCATCCCCTTGAAGGCGGACAACAAACAAATCGGTAAAATGAGTGCGACAGTAAAAATTTTCATGCGGTTAAGGGCCATTGGCAGCGCTAAAACGCATAAGTAGGGGGTTTTATTGGGCCGGGTTGCTTTTTCGCTTATACAGGAACAGCTGCCATTTTTCTTCCGCCACGCCGGCCTTATCCATCTCCGCACGGGCAAGGATGAAAAAAAGATCAGATAGCCGGTTGATATAGGCGCCGATCCAGTCTTCGACTTCCTCCTCCCGTTGGAGGGTGACCAGCAATCGTTCGCCGCGCCGCATCTGCGTGCGCACGACATGGCAAAGCGCAGAGATCTCGTTGCCGCCAGGCAGCAGGAAATAGTCGGAGGCCGTCGTCATACCCGCTTCCAGCTCGTCTATCCACGCCTCGCAAAACGCTGCCCCGTCGATAGGTTTGGGGTTTTTATTTTCCTTTGTGCAATCCGCCGGCCGGGCAAGATGGGACATCATGTCCATCAAATCTTTCTGAATGCGATGGAAGTTAGGTTGCCAGGGATGGTCAACGCCCAGTTTTACCCGCAGCAGGCCGATCGTCGAATTGACCTCGTCGAATGTACCATAGCAGTTGACGCGAACGTCATCCTTGTATACCCTTTTGCCGCCAAACAGCGCCGTGGTACCCTTATCACCTTTCTTAGTGTATATCTTCATGTTATATAGTTGTCGGTAGAATCAGGGATACCGGTCATACTGCACAACGGATTCCAGCTCCCGGCGCTTTTCCCACTCCAGGATCTCCAGTTCGGGACGGGCATAGAAGCCATCGGTGTAGCCGATGCACAGATAAGCCACCAACTGATGACCGGGCGGGGCATTCACGATGCGGCATACTTTTTCCGGGTCGAGGATACTGACCCAGCCTAACCCGATGTTGAGTGCCCGGGCCATGAGCCACATATTCTGTATGGCGCAAACGACGCTATAAAGACCGGTTTCGGGCATAGCTGTCTGACCCAATACCGGTCCTGACGAGGGCTTGTAAAAAACGGCCATATTGAGCGCCGCTTCGAGAATACCTTCCAGCTTCAGGCTGGCATATTGATCCCGGCGCTTGCCGAAATCAGCCTGTGCTCCGGCATTTACCGCATTAAAGCTGTCCCGTACCTGTTGACGGATCGTTTTATCCCTGATCAATACAAAGTCCCAGGGTTGGGAGAAACCGACAGAAGGGGCATGCAGCGCGGCCATCAGCAATTGATCGATCTCCTGCTGTCCAACCGGCTTATCGATGAACCGGCCACCACGCACATCACGGCGGTGAAGAATGATCTCCCGCAGCGCAGCCACGTCTTGTGGAGTGAAGAGCTTGCCGTCGAGTGTATCCATGTGCGGGCGAATGTAGTCCGATTTTACCGGGCAAAAAAAAATTATAGCCCCCACCCTGATACTATAGCGATCACGGTCAGGAGGGCCACGGCATGATTGATATATTTTACATAAGCAAAATCCCTATCCGTAATAATCCGATCCTCCACGCCGATAAAAGGTTTCTCCACAGTGACGCCATGATAAACATTCGGGCCGCCGAAGCGACAGCCGAGAATGCCGGCGAGGGCCGCCTCGGGATAGCCGGAGTTGGGGCTGGCATGCGCATGCCCATACCGGAGTATGAAGTGCGCACCGCGCCGGCTGGCGGTTACCAGCACCATCAGCAACGCCGTGACCCTGGCCGGAATGAAGTTGGCGACGTCATCGAGTCGTGCAGCAAAACGGCCGAACAACCTGTATGGCTCTCTCTTGTACCCGATCATCGAATCCAGGGTGTTGATCATCTTATACAGCATCATGGCAGGCACACCTCCGATGGCATAGAACAATAAAGGCGCAACGACACCGTCGCTCAGGTTCTCCGACATGGACTCTAAAACAGCAGTGCGGACCTGCTGCGCCGTCAGTCGCCCCGTTTCCCGGCCTACGATCCGCGACAGCCTGGCACGCCCGGAATCAAGGCCCTCCTGCTCCAGCGCGTTGAAGACCGCCTGCCCTTCCCGCAGCAGGCTGGTACCCGCCAGTCCGAAGAATACGCCGATACCCGCCAATATATAGTAGCCGGGCAGCCATAGCTGCCGCACGAACGACAGCCCATAAAAAGACAATACCCAGGTAAGCACGCAAAGGACGACTGTCAGTACCGCCCCTCTCAGCAATTGATGACGGCCTCTGTTGAGCCATACCGTCCCCTGGTGGATCGCATGACCGAATGCTCTCACCGGGTGGGGCCACCGATGAGGATCGCCCAGCAGGAGGTCGGCGGCATAGCCTGCCACCAACGGCACGATCATAGTCCAGTCCGGCTGCATTCGCGTAAAGCTTCGGTGAGTAATCGGTTATGTTCAGAAGATTGGCAGGCTATCCTGAAATGACAGGGCGTCAGCCCCTTGAAATTCGCTGCGTCCCGGATCAGAAGACCGTACTTCGTTATCAGCTGTTCTTTAAGTGCAGCCGCCGTAAATGCGGCCGGCGTCTCCACCAGGAAATAGTGAGTATCGGTATCGCATACCTGCCAGCCGGTGACAGATCGCAATTCCTCACGCCAGGCCGTGGTATCTGCCAGAAGTTGTCGGAGAGGCGGCCAAAACTGGTTCGGGTGACCGAAGATATACAAGCCTGCCTCTATAGCCAGCCGGTTGACGGACCATGGCATCTTATACTCTCTTAGCCGGCTGACCAGGCTTCTATGCCCTACGACGAATCCGATGCGCAACCCCGGAATACGACAGGATTTGGTTAGCGACCGCAGGACAAGGGCGTTAGGATAATCTCCCAGCTGAGGCAGCAGACTGGTCGCCGCCTGCGTAAACTCAATATACGATTCGTCGATAACAAAGACCGCATCGGGATGACCATGCAGAAGCCGATGGAGATGAGCAGGCGGCAAAGCCGCGCCGGTAGGATTGTTAGGCTGGCAGAGAAAGACCAGCCCGCCGGGCAGACGGGTGTCAGGAGTCAGACTATCCCAGGATAGCCAATTGATGTCCAGTCCATGCAGCCGGCAGGCATCTTCATATTCAGCAAAGGATGGCGTCAGGATGGTAGCAGTCCCCAGGCTCCGGCAGGCCTGTGCCGCCAGGTAGATCGCCTCCGTCACCCCGTTGGTGACCAGCACCTGGTCCGATGCAACCCCATACGCCTCCGCTGCCACTGCCTGTAAGGATTGCGCCGATGCTTCCGGATAATGAGTGACTGTGCCGACCTTCTCCTGCAGGTGAGCCCGCAGGCCTTCGTCCAGCGGCCCGTACAGCACG
Source organism: Chitinophagaceae bacterium (assembly GCA_003167015.1). GTDB lineage: Bacteria > Bacteroidota > Bacteroidia > Chitinophagales > Chitinophagaceae > Puia. The sequence continues at coordinate 5,440 of PMUF01000076.1, forward strand.
TTCGAGCTGAAATCCGCCCGGATCGGGCTCTTATATCGATATGCATCGTCTCCGTGTCCTTCGATCATGTTATGAATGGTGCGGCCGTTGCAACGACCGGTAAATAAATGGCAAGTCGACATGATCCCGGATATGTTGCGCCAGCATGTCGTATTGCCGTTGTTTGAATGCCGGGTAATCGGACCAGCGGATAAGATCGGGCCTGTGCCTGCCCGCCTGTTCCAGCAAGTGTTCCACCACGGCACGGTTATCCAGGATGCCATGCATATAAGTCCCCCAGCAGGTAGCGGAGCGATAATAGCCGTCGGGCTCCCCAGTCCCCTCCGCCGGATAATTCAACGGTTGCGGTACGGAGGAACCGCTATGTGTCTGGCCCATGTGGATCTCATATCCTTCACAGACCGGCCCTCGCTCATGGCCGAAACGAAAGGTCCGCCGGACGGTTGTCTTATCCCTGATCAGTGTCGTGTGGACAGGTAGAAGGCCAAGCCCTTCCACGGCGCGCGGCTCACCTTCGACGCCAAAGGGGTCGGCGATCGTCAGCCCCATCATCTGGTACCCGCCGCAGATACCCACCACGATGATGCCCGCAGCTTCGGCCCGCAGAATGGCCTGGTCTAAGCCCCGATCCCGAATAAACAGCAGATCACTGATCGTATTCTTGCTGCCCGGCAGGACGATCATATCCGCATGGCCCAGCTGCGCAGGATCGGCAGTATAGAATACATGCAGCGGCCCGGTCCTTTCGAGCGACATAAAGTCCGTAAAATTGGACAGGTGCGGCAGCCGGATGACGGCGATATTGAATGCTCCGGCCTTATGAACATGCGCCTTGCTTTCGAGGGCAACGGAGTCCTCTTCTTC
>PMUF01000168.1 GCA_003167015.1 Chitinophagaceae bacterium
CATTCGAAGCTGATTGATAAATTTTCCATAGTTTATCCAGGTAGACATGTTGCCTTTATATCCCTGCGCTTCGAAATCCGAAGGGGCCATCAATACGCGGGGCTGAATCTCTCTCCAGACAGGGCCCGACTGTTCTGTCGTACGGGCACGCAGGTTGCTGACTTCCCAGGTATAAATCTTTTTGTCACCGGACGATGTAATGACAGGTTCAAAATCACAATTGACAGGCTTGTAGCGGACCTTGTAATCTGCCGGAGCAATGATGACATATTTACTGTGCTGGGTGGAGATACCAGTAGAATAAAGAGGATACCAATTGTCAAAAGCGAGTATTCCGTCATAATCTTCTTCTTCTTCGTAACTCGCTGTATAAGGATAAACGCGGCAATAGAAATTATAGCTTTTATACCTTTCGCTCTGCGCCAGGGTCAGGTCGTCCAAATAGCTGTGGTCATCCATATCCTTTTTTTTGATCCGTTTCATTTCTTTTCCGGAAGCGTCATAAAGGATACCTGTGATATAATTAATGGAAGTAAAAGCATCGTAGTAACTGCTATAGCCGCCCATATTATCGCCGTTCTCATTTAAAACAGTAAAAACCTGCCGCTCCTTCATCACAGCCTTTTCCGGCGATTTGACCTCGAGGATATATTCCTGATCCCGCAGGACGGCCCGTGCATCTTTTTTCAGCGAATCGGGGATCAGATCGACGTTGTAGGATTGCGCTCGCAGCGAACCAAATGCCATCAGCAACCAACAGGACAGGATTACTTTCATAGACTTACTTTATCTTTTTAAAAACGATCTGTTCACTTTCCTTCTTCACCACAAAACCGAAAAAATCGCGCAGGGTGGCATAATCGTCAGGGGTATAATTAGCCTTGAGCAGCTTGATCCGCGACCGCAGCTGGATACGCTGATCATCCTTGACGATCATGTATTCGAAAAAACCTTCATCGGTGTTGAACAACACCTTGGCTGACTTCGGCAATTCATCCACCGTATAGCCCTTGGGGATCTCCATGTTCAGGGTATAGGTATTATCCATCGCATAGGGCATCTCCACCGGGTAGCGCCTTTCGGCCGACCTGAAGGGATTCTCCTTATACTCTTCCCCCAGCATGGGGTTGAAATAATAGGTGTTGGCTGTCGTATCGGGCGTCAGCCGGAAATCATAGTCCTCCTGCAGCGGTTGTTCGGGCAACAGCAGGGAATCGAACTGCAGGTTCGAAACCAACGCATCACCGGAATAGGCCGTCTGCAGATTTTTCAGGAAATCCTGCTGGCCATGCTCTTTGATCCTGTGCCGCATTTCCAATGCTTCATCATAGCCCGGCGAAGACTGGAAACTGCCTGTCAGCCCGCCCTTTTCATCATTACCGATCATGACAAACGTCACCTTTCCCTGTGCCTTCGAATTGGCATCGAACACTACAGCAGCAGGTGTCTCCTTGTTGATTACGCGGGCGGAGCCGTTGTAACATCTTTGAGGCAGCCGCCCGAATCCCAGCCAGCGGTCGCTGGCATCGAGATAATACGCGGTGGTATCGACGACTATCCTGCTGACCACATAATTAAATCGGCTCAGCAAGGGATAGAGCTCATGCGTGAAGCCGTTCGACCTCGTGCTCAAAATGACGGGGTCTGCCGGTATTTTTTCATGGATCAGCATCGCCGCCAGCAGTAGGTTCAGATCGGCTACGTTGCCGCTCCTCGTCTTATAGGTGGTCTTTAATGGGTTGGTAAGTTCGAGGCCGCTATTGGAAGTGCAGGTGAAATTGTCCCTGACATAAGCATAAATTTTCTGCGCCTTTTCCAGGTCGCCTGTCGCCCCTTTCGTAATGGTCTTCATGTCGTCATCCAGCCAGCCATTGCCCCTGTGCAGATCCGCTCCGAAATAATCTGCGTTCAACAATTCGTCACCAAAACTCTTCCATGTCCCCATTTCATCGTAATACATACCTCCGGGATACTGAATACCCGACATCTGAAATTCTATTTTTGAAATATAGTTCAGGACAGTCGTCGTATATTCCTCCTCTTTCAATGCTGGTATATTGTTCATCACCCATCGGTGGATCACTACAAAATCTTCGAAGTTGTCCCTATCGGGCTTTTCCGCTCCGTTGGGTATCGACACGCTAAACGTCTGCTGCCTGCTTTCGCTGGTATTGACCTTGAAGGGCAGATAACCCTGGGCCAGGGTTACATACTTATAGAAATTGGGCATTTCCACCTGGTACTCACTCCACAGACAGGGATACTCACCCTGGAACGCCCAGGGCTGCAGATCAAAGACAAAGGGTATGACTTGGATATAGGAATATTCCAGGATGGCGCCTTCCTTCAAAGCTGGAAAGGTGAACTTTTCATGGATCCAGTTCTTACTGACCCTTTCAGTAAAGATGGACTTACTGTCCAGTTTTGTCTCCACTACCTTTCCGTCCTCCAGGGTATAGGTACTGGCATGTAGACCTTCCACCTTTTCAGCATCCTTGTCTGTGGTATATAACGGGATGGTGATAATAGCCGCGTCGAATCCTTTCCTTGTCAGGACCCGGATCCTTTTCGAATGATGGAATTCTATATTGAAAGAGCCCTTCATATTGCCGACGAAAGAGGACGTCCCGAAATCCGCCACCACGACGGCATCGGCGGCAGAATCGAGACTGCCGGCCGTAACGGTAAAATCCTGGGGCGTTACCTTGCCGAACTTAACGGGCATTTTGTCTTGCGCATGCGCAATCGTCCCCCCCAGCAACAGGCAGCACGCGATCAAACAGGAATAGTTTCGAATGGTCATTGTAGTATCGATGGTTTAGGTGATGAATGGTCGGGGCTACTTCTTTTTCAACACGATCGTCTCGCTCTCCTTCTTGACGACATAGCCGAAGAATTCCCGGAGATTGCTGTAGTCATCCGGGGAAAAATTGGCCTTGTTCAATTTAAGATGACAGCGCAGCTGGATGGTATTGCCCTGGTTTGCTATCAGGTATTCGAACATTCCCTGATCTCCGTTCAATGCCACCCTCGCGGACTTAGGCAATTCATCCACCTCATATCCATCCGGTATTTGCATGTTTAAGATATACATGTCATCCCTCACATAAGGCATCTCTACCGGATATTTCCTATCCGCGGCCTTGAACGGGTTTTCACGCATGCCCTCGCCGATCATGGGGTTTATGTACAGCGTCGATACCCCTGCCGTCTGTGTCAGCCGGAAGTCGTAATAGACCTTAACGGGATCTTCCAATCTCGACAGCGAATCGATGCCGCCATTGCTGATTTCCATGTCTTCTCCCCAGGAGGTCTGAATATCTTTGAAATAATCCTTTTGATCCTTGCCGCTCAGCCGCCGCCGCAACTGGTAGGACTCTTCTTTGCCGAGTATCGATTGCAGCGTGCCTTCTATTCCTTTGTCGGTACTGTTGATCAGCACCAGCGTGGTCTTGCTTTCCTTCAGGGAGTCGGTCTCGAAATAGACAGACCCCGAATCCTTATTGCTGATGATCCGGGCATGACCGTTATAACAGTCACCGGCCAGTTGACCGAATCCCAGCTGCGAATGGGCTGCATCCAGGTAGTAGACCGCCCCGTCCACCTTCAGGCGCGCGATCACATAGTTCAGCCGCTGCAGGATGGGATACGTGGCCAGGTTGAAGCCGTACTCCCGGGTACTCAGTACGACCGGGTCAGCCTGCAGGTTTGCCTTCCGCAGCATGGCGATCAGCAGCAGATTGATATCTCCGACCGTACCGCCATTCTTTTTCATGACGTCGCGAAGTGTCGTCTTCAGGTATTTGTTATAATAATTGTTACAGGTGAAATGGCTGCTCACATAATAATAGATGGCCCGCGCCTCCTGCAGCGCATCGGAACTGCCGGAAGTAACCTTGGCCACAGTTTGGACGATTGGGTCGTCATCTTCATTCAGCAGCTTGCCAAAATCTTCCTGCTCCAACAATTCCTGCGTAGCCTGTTTCCAGCTGTTCTTCACATCGTGGTAGTCCTGCCCGTCGTAAGTCTTGGCCAGTTGGAAATCGATCTTGTCGAGGTAATTCGCCGGAGTCGACAAATAAAGCTCTTCATGGAAGGCGGGGATATCTTTCATCGCCCAGTGATGCCTGACGGTATTGGCCGAGACCTCAAGTTCATTGCCCTGGCCTGTTAAGTTACCGGCCTCAGGCTTGGTCGTCAACCGATAGTTTCCACGGCCTTCACTGCCCTTGTCTATGACGTATGGATGAAAGCCCTGCCTGACCATGATGTAGAACAATGCCTGCGGAATATCGACCTGGTATTCGCTCCACAGGCAGGGATATTCTTCCCGCTGAAATTCCCAGGAGGGAAGATCAAAATCATAATCGGAAGTGATCGTATACGTGTATTCAATAATAGCCCCCTCCTTTACCCCCGGAAGCGTAAATTTTTCCTCGAAACGGTTTTTATCCAGCCTGTTTTCAAACAGGTCGGCCTTTTCGAGTTTGGTCACCACCACCTGTCCATTCTCCAGGTTATAGGTCGATGCGGCTATCTTATCTACTATCTCGGCATTCTCACCCTCTCTGTACAGGGGGATAACGACGGTAGCCATATCCCCGATAGCCTTTTTGTTCAATATCTTTATCCGGGTCTGCCGCTGATATACGTATGAAAACCAGGAATGGCTGTTACCTATGAAATGAACACTGCCGACATCCGACAAAACAACGGCGTTCGCATTGCTATCGATAATGGGATTGGCAGGAAGGGTAAAATCGGTCGGGCCGACCTTTCCAAATGGGTCTTTTGACTTGTCCTGGGCGGAGCAATACCCTTGCAGCAGGCAAAGGAATACTATCATAGGCAGGCACACAATGGCTCTCGGGGCGGTCATAGTAGGCTTCTATTAGGAGTTATTCGACTCTAATATAGATAAAATGCCCATATATTTCCAACCCGCGTAAAATTATTATTATTTGATCACTTGCGAAAAAATGATCATGCGTTATTGATCAGTAATAGCGCTATCGCATAACAGCCACCCGTAGTCCTCCATACAGCAGATGACCATTCCCCGCGCCGCCCTTCAACAGGGTTGTTGACCCATATTGCAGCTCAGGCCCTGCCTGTATCCGGATACCCCGTAACGGCAACGTCGCGATCAGCCCCGAAGTAAAACTGACCTGCATAGGTTGAATGACGGAATTATCCTTGAAATAAACTGCTGACTGATCATTGTAATACAACCCATTGGATGACATCAGGCGGGACAGGGTCACACCTCCCCGCAGAAATAGCGGCAAGACGCGGCCGCGGTTAATCTGCCATTGCATGGCCACCGGCAGTTCCATGTAGTAATAGCGGTTGGTGTAGACCTGCACATCTCCGACAGAATAATAAGGGTAGGACTGCACCGGCGCAACAGCTGAAGAGCCGATCAGGGCAGAAGGTGACTGAGAATAGGTAGTCACCACTCCCCCGACGCGAAGGCGGCTCGAATAATAGTGCAGGTCCAATCCCAGTGAAAGCGACCACCTGGCGCTTAGCGGCTTCTGGGCCACTACGCCGGCCCAGTAAGAAAGACCGGGCTCCACGGTTGAGGTGATCTTTTTGGAACTTGAACTTCTGGAATTAGCGGCAGCGAGATATTGAGTAGGAGACGATGTAGCGACAACACTGGCAGCAGTGGTCACGGAGGTGGCCTTGCTCAGCAAAGATTGATTGTAAGATGAGACGCCAAAGCCTCCCGCAAATCCGGCCGACCATGGCCTCCTGGGTTTCTGAATGCCGCTGACGGCAGTTGACGTTCCCGAAAACGGGGACAGGCGGGGGCCCTTGACCCCGGACAGGGCCGCCAGACTGCTGATCAGCCCCGGTTGATAGTAAGAATGCTGACGGGCCGCATCGGTCGCAGGAACTGCACCTGCTGCACGGGCCACGTCGGTCGCAGGGGCTGCATCAATGGCAGATCCCGCTGCGCCAGGATCGGTCGCATCGGCCGTACGTCCGCCATCCGGTCGACGGTCCACGGTTGTCCTGTGTCCGCCACCGGCGGAAAATCCCCCCCCGGCTGCAGCAGCGCTGCCTTTTGTACCGGCCACCGATTGTTCAGCAGACCCGACGCCGAAAGCCGTTCTGGTCCCGGGCGTAACGGGTGCATTCTTTATCTGGTCCGTTACGGCAGGGGTATGGGTCACGCTCTGCGCGTTGGCTGAAACAGGAGCGCTTTTCTCCGGGCCCGCGCCGGCCGGAATGGATACATTTTTGGCTACCGGGCGGATATCCGTCCGCAGGTAAATAGCAGCGCCGGCCCCTGTCAGCAGCAAGCCTGCCAAAAGGAACCAAAAGAACACAGGCACGGCGCGACGACGGCGTGACGCCACGGCTATCTCTATGTTTTCCCACACCGAGTCCGATGGAATAAATTCCAACTGCTCCATTTTGTCCTGCACTGCTTTCTCAAACTTTGGGTCGTGCATAGCTGTTTTCGTTTTTGTTAACCGCTGAAATTTTGTTTATCCAGCTGATCAGGAGAGCCCTTGCCCGGGCATACTGCGACCGGGAAGTCCCCTCTTTAATGCCTAATATCTTGCCGATCTCGACATGACTATATCCTTCTATCGCATGTAAATTGAAAATGGCCTGGTAACCCGGCGGCAATTGCCGGATCAATTCGGCCAACTCCTTGGTGCTTAGCAACACTTCGGGGTCATCGTCCGTCACCGGGTGAAGCCCCCCGTCCGTAAACAAAAGATCCGCCTGGTAACGACTATTCTTCTTAAGGTAATTGATGGCCGTATTGACCATGATACGCCGGATCCAGCCACCCAATTCCCCCGAAAAGCTGAATTGGTACAAGTTCCTGAAAACCATGATAAAACCTTCCTGCAAAACATCTTCCGCATCGACCATTGACTTGGTATACCGATAGCAGACGCCGAGCATCGGTCCCACAAAAAGGTCATATAACCGCCTTTGCGCAGCCGCATTTCCCTTAAGACAGTCTTTTACCAATTGGTGATGGTCCATTCTATCCTTATTAATACCGTTGACATTCAAATCGCTCTAACCGTTGCACCGGAGTCGTACCTTTGTGCCCATGACGACCTCATTAGCGCCCATGACGACCTCCCTGACAGAAAGGGACAGGCAGGTGATCTGGCACCCCTATACCCAGCATAAAGATCTTCTTCCGCCTATTCCCGTCGTACAAGGCAAAGATAGCCTGTTATTCGATGACAAAGGGAACGCCTACATCGACGCCATCAGCAGTTGGTGGGTCAATATCCATGGCCACGGAAATCCCTATATAGCTCAAAAAATTTATGACCAGGCCCTCCGGCTGGAGCATGTGATCTTTACCGGTTTTACCCACGAGCCGGCCGTCAGTCTCGCCGAGCGCCTTCTACCCCTGCTGCCGGGAGATTTTTCCAGGGTCTTTTATTCCGATAACGGCTCTACCGCCGTAGAAGTCGCCATCAAGATGGCCATCCAGTATTGGGGCAACCAGGATGGCCAGGATGCCACCCCTGCCGGGAATGACCATGCCGCAGAGACTCTCGCGGGCAATGCCCCGCATCGAACCGGTGCCCGCACTAAAATACTGGCCTTTCGGCATTCCTACCACGGCGACACCTTCGGGGCTATGAGCATCAGCGAAAGGAGCGTATTTACCGCCCCCTTCAGGGATTATCTTTTCGAAGTGGTCTTTATCGATACCCCGACTCCGGAAAATATTCAACAGCTCCGTGCCGACATCCGGCGGCTGGGCCGGGAGATCGCCTGCTTTATCTATGAGCCGCTGTTGCAGGCAGCAGGAGGAATGAGGATCTATGCAGCAGCACTGCTGGATGAATTACTCGAAGAAGCAGCCCGGCACGATATCCTGTGCATAGCGGACGAAGTGCTGACCGGGTTCGGTCGTACAGGTAAACTGTTTGCAGGAGAATATCTCCGCCGCAAAGCCGACATTATCTGTCTTAGCAAAGGACTGACAGGGGGGACAATGGCGCTGGGAGTGACGGCGGCTACCGAAAAGATCTTCCGGGCCTTTCTCAGCGACGACAAACGAAAGACCCTGTTCCACGGACATTCCTTTACCGCCAACCCCGTTGCGTGCAGTGCCTCGCTGGCCAGCCTGGATCTGTTGCTGGAAGAAGACTGCCTGCAGCGTATCGGGCAACTGTCCCGGCGGCACCAGGTTTTCCTGGACACCCTCCGGTCTTTCCCCATCGTCAAAAATGCCCGTGCATTAGGTACCATCCTGGCCTTCGAGATCAACACCGGCCGGGATGAATATATCAACGCCATCGGACCCGACATCACCCGCGCAGCCCTGGAAGCCGGCATTTACCTCCGGCCGCTGGGCAATACAGTGTATCTCATGCCTCCTTACTGCATGACGGAAAAAGAAATGGACCAGGTCTATGATTTCCTGGTCCATTGTATCCGCAATTACTCGTAGACAAACTTTAGAACTGAACGGGAACGGCCACCTTGACCACATCCCAGGCAATCGTCAGGTTCCCCTTTTGTTCGGCGATGGTGAGCTGTTCCAATGGCGTGCTTAGCGGAACAACCGGAACATCCACATGTAGCACATCCTTGTCCTTGTACTGGTCATACTTGAACGCACCCCATTGACCCAGCTGGGAGTTGAGAATGATCGTCCAGGTTGACTGGTTGGGAGTGGCGAACAGCGTGTAGGTGCCTGCCTTGACAGGCTTGCCGCCGAATGTACCATCCTTCGCAAAAGTGATGGTGGTAGCCTCATCAGCCCCTACGCGGTATACTTTCCCGTATGGTTCGAGCTTACCAAAAATATCCCTCCCCTTCTTGTAGGGGCGGCCATAGGTCACGGTAAAATCCTTCGCGTGGAGAGTATCATGCGGGCTAAGACGGGCCTCTTTGCCCATTTGTGCATGAGAAATGGTAGTTGCAGCCAGAAAAACGGCCATCAGTGAAAAGGTTGCTGTAATGACTCGCATATTGGTGGTTTTTTGAATGACAAACAATGATTAGCCTTTAAAGTTAAAGAGGTTTTTCCACAAACCGCTTCAATCCTTTCAAAGATTCTTCCATGACAGGTCCCAGTTTCCGGTCATAGACAAGGATGCCCAGCTTCTCCCAGGGATACCAGCGAAAATGAAAGTCGAACCACCATTGAACGGTCAGACTGTCTGCATGGAGGGACGGCAGGAACTGCATGCCCCCCCTGAATTGCTTGCCGCCTGTCAGATCCCAGTTCAACTCTACGCCATTAGAGTCCGCAGCCAGCACGCTGATCGCCATCTGGTCAGCCCGCAGCCAGGCGCCAGTCCCCCCGGAAGGAGAAGAATATTTGATATTCGTCAGCGGCGGCTGCAGAAAATCATTCCACTCGCCCCAGGTATGGAAATCACTTACCGCAGCAGCTACCCGCTGCCTCGAAGCCGCCACATTGATGACCCTGACGACCCTCGTATCCGCAGGGAACAAAAGGGACATCGCTGTCAGCACAAGGAAGAAGGTCACGGCACTTAGCAGGGCGAACTTGATATATTGCATAGGCCTATTCCCATTTGAATACTTTAATTGTTACGGCATAAGTAACTATTGCCCATAGGGCCAGTATACCCAGTTGTTTACCGCAGGCCGTCAGATGTGCGCCTTCGAAAGCCACATTCCGCATGGCATCATTAAGTTGCTTCAACGGCAAATATTCACAGATACGCGCCAGCCAGTGCGGAAAGGCATCAGTAGAAAAGAACGTGCCTCCTAAGAGCAGCTGCGGCAAGGTGACCAGATTGGCAAAGGGCGGTATCGTACTCTCGCTTCGGGCCACACTGCTGATGATAAAACCGAAACCCATAAAAACGATCAGCCCGAACAGGCTCAAAAAGATCATTTCCAGAAAGGTCAGCCAGCCGTGGATCAGCGTGAAATGAAAGACCAGTCTCCCGATACCGATAATGATAACGGCTGCCAGCAGTTGGAAGATCAGACGCGCCAGTCCTTCCCCCATGATGATGTATAGCTTGCTGATAGGCGTGGCAAAATAACGTTTGAGTACTAGTTGCTGCCGCAGGCTGAAGAAGACGAAGGCAACACCGAAAACGGCGGCGCCGAGCAGCGAGAACCCCAGCATACCCGGCAGGATGAAATCGATCATCTTATATTCACGTCCGGGGATCATCGGCAATTCATCGATGATGAGCGGCCTGTATTGAACCGGCATATGTTCTTCCGCAGCATATTCGAAGGTCTGCGCCAACGCCAGTTTTAAAATCGGATATTTATCTCCGCTCGCAGAGGACGTCTGCGTATGCACGATATATTGCCGGAAGCCTGCTGCAGATTGCGTCGAATCAAGGGTGACGACGGCAGCGATCCTTCCTCTCTCCAGGTCCTTACGGATGGCCGCCGTATCCTTTTCATCGGCAAGATGCATCATCGGGTTCTTCAATAACCCCCTGATAATGACATTAGCCGTGTCCTGCCGGTTGGCCAGCGCAAAAGAGACCGACGGACCGCCACTTCCGATAAAGCCGAATACAAGAATGAAAACCAAGGGAAAACCAATACTGAACGCGACAGACGACGGATTTCGCATGATCGCCTTGAAGCTGCCCTTCGTGATCGCCAGCATGGCCCGGAGCTGGTTATAGGATTGCTGTGGCATGAATTCTTTTAGTGCTTTTATTCAATATCGAGATCGAAAGGCAGCCGGGCCTGGGTAACGCCTACCATTGACCGAATTTTCTTTAACGTGCTATAAGTGCGATAACCATCCTCCCCTATCTCATCTTTCATGGCTTTCACACTGACCGACCGTTTGTAATTGCTGATGAGCCTGTCGAAGAAACCCTTGGGTTCAGGAGATTCCACCAGCCGGTAATCCTTGGTCCCGGCCATCCGTGCAGCACAGTCGATCGCATCCTGCAGGGTGCCGGTACGATCCAGCAACCCGAGGGATTTACCTTTCGTCCCGCTCCACACCCGGCCCTGCGCAATACTGTCTACATAGCCCATCGATTTACCCCGCCCGTCGGACACCCGCATCTTGAAATCATGATAGATCGTATCGAT
>PMUF01000012.1 GCA_003167015.1 Chitinophagaceae bacterium
TCCCAGTCCTGGTGGCCGTTGCGGATGATCAGCAGGTTGCCGACGCGGAGGGTATCGTCCGTATGGGCCTGACCGCCGGAGTTATTGACGTGTGTCGTGTCATTGACGTGCGTGGTATCGCTCTGCGCCCAGCCCGATAGGGCAAGGCATAATCCTGCTGCCAGTAGAAATAACCGGTTCATAGCCATTTTGTTTTTTCTTATTTGAGTGCAATTTGGAAGGCCCCGACGAGTACCTCCCGTTGTCCATCACTGTCGCGGTCTGCGGTCTTTCCGAAGGTGCGGGTCACTCTCCGGAACAGCCCGCGTAGTTTGCCTTTACCCGGAGCAGGCGATTCGTCCGCGACTAAAATATTGTTCTCCGGATCATGGTTTTCATTTTCATGCTGCAACGCCTGTGTGGCAAAAGACGACTCCTCCCGTGGAATAACAGTCTGTAAGACCGCTACTGCATCGCTGCTGTGGACGTTTGTCGTTGTGACGATCGCCTTCGTTGCAGTGATGTCGGCCGCCCGCGTAGCGGTGATGTCGGTCGGCTTCACCGGCGTCGGATCGTGAACCGGATCGTGAGGCGCTGCCTGCTGCGCCAGATCCTGCTGGCTGACAGATTCCTTTTCTTCCTGCACATCCTGCCGGGGCAACAACTTCTTCTTCTTTTCTTTCTGTCCCGAAAGCACCGGATTGTCAGGTTTTGGCTGAATCCCAGGCTTTGTCCCAACCGCGTCCCGTGCCTCTATAGAATGTAACGCATCAGTGGCTGCCGGAGTTACAGCCGGATCAATTTTATTGTTTTTTACTACCGGCTGTGCGGCTGAAGGCACAGAAGTATGACGGCCGGATAACAGCACCAGCAATGCAACGATCCCTGCCATAGCTGCTGCAACGCCGACACGCAGCCACGGCAGCCAGATGATCCTTTTATCTTCTTCCTTCTTATACAGGCTGGCTTTGTCGGGAAAAACAATAGACAGATCAGGAGAAAAAACAGGAAGGTCATTGTTGTTGTCTTCTCCTTCCAGCGCCCCGATCCCGTAGAGCGCTTCCCTGTCCGGAAAAACAAGTTCCTCATCGGGCAGCAGCCTGCAATGTAATAATGCTTTCCAATCTTTCTGCAGGTCGGGATGATGAGCGATAAACCGTTCCACAGCCTCTCTGTCTGCTACCGACAACTCGTTGTCGATATACAGCAGGAAGAACTCTTCATAATTATCTCGCGTAATCATAATAATCTTTAAATTAAGTTTTCCAGGCTGACCAGGTAACTCTTCAATTGGAGCCGGGCCCGGTGCAGGTATACTTTGACCTGGCTTTCGGTCAGCTCCATGATCTGCCCGATCTCTGTATAAGAATACCCTTCATAATCCTTCAACAGCACCAGGCTGCGCTGGGTGTCATTGAGCCGGGCCAGCGCCACTTCCAACGCAGCCTTCAACTGGCTCACCGGCCTGTCGCTGATCTTCGCTTCTTCCCGGAATTCCGCCCTGAGCTCCACCCTTTTTGTTTTTCGCAGGTGATCGATCATCTGGTGGTAGGCAATGGTAAAAAGATAGGATTTGCTTTTGCCTGCCTCTACCCCGCTGCGGTTTTTCCACAGCTTTTCATAGGCAGACTGCACTACGTCCCGGGCGTCTTCTTCCTGGCGCAGGTTCTTGAGGATAAAACGATAAACGTTATCCGCATATAAGGTCACACATTCATTGTATTCTTTTTCCGTCATAAGCCATTCGTCAAAGGAGCCGCCGGAAGCGGCCAAAGATCAGTTACTTGTACGCAAGGGCATAAAGAAAAGTTACAATGAACCCGAAGATTATGGAATAAAATAAAGGAAGAATGGAAAAATATTTGATTAAGGCCTGGCGTTCAATAAAGTATGAACCAATGATTCCCAAAGCATGAATTCGGTATGGCGATTGGCGGAGGGACATTTCCCGCTTTCGCAGGTGGGATCTTCTTCCCGGGAGGTCTTTGTGCGGACATAAGAGAAAAGCATAACGCTGACGGCGATCACAAGGATCCCAATGAACAACCGTATGGTCAGACTGCGTTTCATATATAATCTTTCCCTATAGGACGAAGGTAGCTATTTTTTTGTTACAGGCGGGGAAAAATTCCTGACCCTACCTAACAGATGATGTCTCAACTACTTACCTTTGATGTCTTAAAAAAGAGTTATACTATGAACACCTCCTTTGCGCAACGGATCGCTGCAGAACTGGACGACATTAAAGCCGCTGGCCTGTTTAAAACCGAGCGTATTATTGCCAGCGCCCAGGGGGCTGAAATGCTGGTGAACGGTAGAAAAGTGCTGAACTTTTGCGCCAATAATTACCTCGGGCTTTCCTCCCATCCCAAGGTCATCGCGGCTGCGAAAAAGACCGTCGACTCGCGGGGATATGGAATGAGCAGCGTACGCTTTATTTGCGGCACGCAGGATATTCACAAGGAGCTCGAACAGAAGATTGCCGCCTTTCTGGGCACGGAGGATACGATACTCTATGCGGCTGCTTTCGATGCGAATGGCGGTGTTTTCGAACCATTGTTCGGCGAACAGGACGCGATTATCTCCGATGAGCTGAATCATGCCAGCATCATCGACGGCGTCAGGTTGTGCAAAGCGCAACGGTATC